>CAJXHW010000078.1 GCA_913054565.1 uncultured Kordia sp.
TTTTTCAAAATCAGTTTTAATAGTATTGTATATTTCTTCAGAAAAGTCAACTAAATCCATTTTGTTTACAGCAACAATAACATTTTTAATACGCAATAAATTATTGATAAAAAAGTGACGATTAGTTTGTTCAATGACTCCTTTACGGGCATCAATTAATATGATAGCTACTTGAGATGTTGATGCTCCTGTAACCATGTTTCTGGTATATTCTACATGTCCTGGAGTATCTGCTATTATATAACTTTTCTTTTCTGTTGAGAAATATATATGTGCTACATCAATTGTAATACCTTGTTCGCGTTCAGCAACCAAACCATCTGTAGCTAATGAAAAATCTAAGTAATCATATCCTTTCAGTTTACTTGTTTTTTCAATCGCATCTAATTTATCACTGGTTAATGATTTTGTATCATAGAGGATTCGTCCAATTAAAGTACTCTTTCCGTCATCTACGCTTCCTGCTGTTGCTATTTTTAAAACTTCCATTTTTTATATTGTATGCTGTTGCTATTTTTAAAAAGCTTCAGTATTTAATTTTATATTGACTTATATTCTTGTTGTAATTCTAGAAATATCCTTGTTGTTTGCGCTTTTCCATGGCTGCTTCAGAGCGTTTGTCGTCTATACGTGCACCACGCTCAGAAATAGTTGACGCCCTAATTTCGGCAACAACTTCACTAATAGTTTTTGCATGAGAACTTACTGCAGCTGTACAACTCATATCTCCAACGGTTCTAAAGCGTACCGTTCGTTCTTCGATGTATTCATAATCTTCTCGATACACATGTTCTGATGCTGTCCATATCATTCCATCCCTAAGGAATGTTTTACGTTGATGTGAAAAATATATAGATGGAATTTCTAAAGTTTCTTTTTCAATATAACTCCACACATCTAGTTCTGTCCAGTTAGAAATTGGAAAAATGCGCACGTTTTGCCCATGTTCTATTTGCCCATTTAGCATATCGAATAATTCAGGGCGTTGGTTTTTTTCATCCCATTGGCCAAAATCATCACGTACAGAAAATATGCGTTCTTTTGCACGTGCTTTTTCTTCATCTCGTCTTGCACCACCAATACAGGCATCAAATTTAAATTCTTCTATAGCATCTAATAGGGTAGTGGTTTGAAGCTGGTTTCTACTAGAATATTTACCAGATTCTTCACGTACTTTACCCTGATCAATACTGTCTTGTACATTACGTACAATTAATTCTAACCCTAATTCTTTAACTAGTTTATCTCTGAATTCAATAGTTTCTGGAAAATTATGACCAGTATCTATATGCATTAATGGAAATGGTATTTTAGCAGGATGAAACGCTTTTTGTGCTAATCTTACTAAAGTAATTGAATCTTTTCCTCCTGAAAACAGTAATACTGGTTTTTCAAATTGTGCCGCTACTTCTCGGATGATATATATGGCTTCGTTTTCTAAAGGATTTATATGTGCTGTATTCTTCATTTTAGTCTAAATTATTCTCTGTTTATTTTGACGACATTATAGTGTCAAATAATGCTATTGTATTGCTGGCGCCTATGAGTGTATGCCACACTCTCTATTTTCTAATGCCTTTGTAGGATCGAAATACTTAAACTCATTAGGTAAATTGTATTCCTTTAAATAGGCGTCTAATTGCTCATCTGACCAATGGTAAAATGGGCTTACTTTTAAGATGCCATCTTTTGAAAAACTGAAAATGTCTAAACGGTCTCTTAATGTAGTTTGTCCTTTACGTAGGTTGGTAAACCAGACATCAGGCTGGTGCTTATTCATTGCTCTTTTAAAAGGTTCTAACTTTACTTGTTCAGTAAACAATTGATGGTTAGGATGGTTAATTTGAGGGATGCCTATAGTAACATCTCTATGTGCCGTTGTTTGTTTTGGTACGTACAGATCGATGTTAAGGTTTAACGTTGAAATTAGTTCTTCCGCATGTTTATAGGTGTTTGGTGTGTTGTAGCCTGTGTCACACCAAATCACAACTAAATCTTTTACTAGTGTAGAAGTAGCATGTAAAATACTTGCTTCATAAGGTCTGAAGTTTGTAGTTACCACTGGTTTGTTTGCAAAACTTAATACCCATGAAACAATTTCTAAAGGTGTTTTATTAGCAAATTCAGTATTGTATTTTTTTAATATATCTTCTTTATTTTCCATTCTAGTCATTTATTCTTGATTGCTCATTATATAATTTTATTTCCCCCATTTTATTGTATTCCATGCCCGTTCATGGAAAAATACAGCACCATTTTTGAAACTAACTCTATAGCCCCAATAGAAAAAGCTAATGCTAATGTTCCGGTTATAAACCATGATATTAAAATGGTATCCAATGTTCCAATAACTCTCCAGCTAATTGTTTTTATAAGACTCCTTTTGATTTTTTCTTCTGATTGGTTCAATGTTTTTTCATTTGAACTACTTTTTATTAAAGTATCTAAAATCATAATAAATTAGTTTCTATATAATCCCTATCGGATTAATAGGGAATTGGTGCAAATGTATGAATGTTTTATTCATGAGCAATAATTTTCAAGGAAACTTTTTTGTAAAAACACAAAATGTGTTGACATTCTATGTTGGTTTCGTTTCAATAAAAAGTTGGTGTTTAATTAAGATTCAAACCAACTTTTTATTGAAAGTATTTCTACTGTCAAGAAGTGTTTTTATACTCTTAAAGCTTGTGATAAATCACTGATGATATCATTTACATGTTCTAATCCTACAGAAACACGTACTAAACCATCGGTAATACTAACCTCAAGTCTTTCTTGTGTAGCCAGTTTGCTATGAGTAGTAGATGCTGGATGTGTTACAATAGTTCGTGTGTCGCCTAAATTTGCAGAAAGAGAACACATCTTTAAAGCGTCTAAAAATTTCTTTCCAGAATCAATTCCTCCTTTTACTTCAAAGGCTACAATATTCCCACCTAGTTTCATTTGTTTTTTTGCCACATGATACTGTGGATGAGACTTTAAAAATGGATATTTAACCCAATTCACATGTGAGTCATTTTCTAAAAACTTGGCTACTTTTAATGCATTTTCACTATGTTTTTCTAATCTTAACGCTAAAGTTTCTAAACTTTTAGACAATACCCATGCATTAAACGGTGATATTGCGGGCCCCGTATTTCTCGAAAATAAATAAACTTCTCTAATTAGCTCTTTTTTTCCTACTACAATCCCTCCTAAAACACGCCCTTGACCATCCATTAATTTTGTTGCTGAATGAATGACTAAGTCGGCTCCAAATTTAATGGGGTTTTGCAAATAGGGGGTAGCAAAACAATTATCAATGACTAGTAAAATATTATGTTTTTTTGCAATAGCACTTAAATATTCCAAATCAATAATGTCAACAGCAGGATTTGTTGGTGATTCTGCATACAATATTTTTGTATCTGAAGTAATTAAGGCTTCAATAGTTTCAGGCTTATTGATATCAAAATAACTTGTAGTGATGTTCCAATTTGGTAAGTATTTTGTAAACAGAGTATGCGTAGAGCCAAATACAGATCGTGCAGACACAATATGGTCTCCTGCAGATAATAACGCGCCAAAAGTAGAAAAAATAGCAGCCATACCTGTTGCAAAAGCATAGCCAGATTCAGCTCCTTCCATGGCTACAACTTTGTTGATAAATTCAGTTGTATTTGGATTGGTAAATCGACTATACAGATTCTTTTCTTTTTCTTCAGCAAATGAAGCTCGCATATCTTCTGCATCATCAAAAACAAAGCTAGAAGTTAAGTATAATGGTGTAGAGTGCTCAGCGTATTGTGATCGTTCATTTTGCAATCTAATTGCTTGTGTTTCAATATTGTCTGTTATCATCTTAAATATTTTTAATTAATCGTAATACATCACCAAAAACTCCTCTAGTAGTTACATCAGCACCAGCACCAGCACCTTGAATTACTATAGGTTGCTTGCCGTAGGACTCAGTATAAATTTCAAAAATGGCATCAGATCCTTTTAATGATCCTAATGGAGAGTTTATTGGTACTGAAACCAATTTAACATCTAAATTACCTTTGTCTTGAGTTAAGTCACCAGATAGTTCACCAATGTATCTTAGAACATGATTTTCTTTTTGCGATTTTTTAACCACTTCAAATGTAGTATTTAGATTGTCAAGTGTGTTTAAAAAGTCATTACTAGGAATTTCTCTGTATGCCTCTGGTATTAAATTTTCAATATTTACATCAGATAATTCATTATGCAAATCTAATTCTCTAGCTAGAATTAATAGTTTTCTTGCAACATCATTACCGCACAAGTCTTCTCTTGGATCAGGCTCAGTAAAACCTTTGTCAATAGCTTCTTGTAGAACAGCGCTGAACGGTTTGTTTTCTTCAGAATAATTATTGAACAAATAACTTAAAGAGCCAGAAAAAACACCTTTTATTTTTGTAATGTTTTCACCTGAATCATGCAACAATTTAATTGTGTCTATTAAAGGTAATCCAGCACCAACATTAGTTTCGTATAAATAAGATTTATTGTAATTGTTAAGCTCAGATCTTAAGTTTTTATAAAAATTATAAGAAACAGTATTGGCAATTTTATTTGATGAAACAAGATCAAATCCTTTTTGAACTAATAGCATGTATTGATCAATAAAATCAGAACTAGCAGTGTTATCAATTGCAATTAAATTTTCTAAATGATGTGTTTTTGTATATTTAAATAAGGTGTCTAAAGTGTAATTTTCAATTCCATGGTCTTCAAGCTCTTGTTCCCAATTTTCTGTAATTCCACTTTTTTGAAGTATTACTTTTTTTGAATTTGCTACAGCAAAAATATTTAATTCTATTTGTCTCCTTTTTAAGATGGACGCCTTATTTTTAAGTATTTGATTGATTAATGTACTTCCTACCAATCCTTTTCCGAAAACTGCAATGTTTATTTTTTTGGATACTCCAAACACTTGACCGTGAATGACATTTACAGCTTTGTTTAGTTGTTCTTTTTTAACAACCAAACCAACGTTTTTTCCGGTAATTGTATTGTTAAAAAGTAGCGGCGTAATTTGATTTTTAATTAAGGCATTAAACGGTTTATGAAACTCACTTAGTTCTTGCCCAATTATTGATATTACTGCAACATCATCAATAATAGCGATGTTGTTAACATCTTTTTTATATAAGTCCGTTTCAAATTCTTTTTCTAATGCAATTAGTGCTTCTGTGGCTTTGTTAGTATTAATAACTAAGCCAATACCCCTCTCTGATGATCCTTGAGATATGATACTAATGCTAATATTATTTTCTCCCAGGGCTTTAAATATTCTTGCGTCTATACCAGGTTTTCCTAACAAACCTCGACCTTCAAAACTTAATAAAGCTACATTTTCTAGCACAGATATTGACTTAATTCCTTTAGAAGTACTGTTTTTACTAATTAAAGTTCCTTTGTCTTTTGTATTAAATGTATTTAATATCCGTAGTGAAATATGTTTTTCTATTAACGGTAAAATGGTTTTTGCATGAAGAATGTTGGTGCCAAAATTTGCTAATTCATTTGCTTCACTAAAAGATAATTGCTCAATTTTTTTAGCATCGGAAACTAAATCAGGGTTTGCAGTGTAAATACCGTCAACATGGGTGTAACTCTCTACTTCTTTGATATTTAGGTTGTTGGCTATTAATGAGGCTGTGTAGTTGCTGCCGTTTCTACCTAAAGTAGTTGTATCTCCATTTAGATTGGCTGCTATAAAACCAGTTACAACATAGATGTTGTCATTTGATGATTTTTTAAAAAAGGCATCAATATTTAGTTGTGTTTCTTTCTCTAAGGTTATTGCATTACCATAATCGCTATTGGTTTTTATAAGCTCTCTTGAATCTACAGATACTGCTTTTAACCCATTCTTTATTAATAGTTTTGTTACAGTTTTGGCGGAAAAAATTTCACCATATGCTAAAATTTCATCTTTTACTTTAGTACTATAATCGCCTAAATATTGTACACCTGTAAACAGGTTGTAAAGTTTTTCAAAATCAATATCCAAGCTATTTGAAGGGTAAGGGAGTAGCTGCTCTTCCTTTAAAGCTTTAAATTGATCATTAAAATTTTGTTTTGATTTTGCTAGTTCAAGAATGCTTTCTAACTGGTTAGTAGTATTTCCTCTAGCAGAAACAATGATGACAATTTTTGCGTTATTCTTTGATTTTTCAGAAATAATATTTAAAACTGACTCAATGCCTGTTCCGTTTGCTAATGATTTCCCTCCGAATTTTATAATTTTCATAGTTATAGTATGGTTAAGCAACCACGGTATTTGAGTTAAAAATAGTGTGTAATAAAACGTTTAACTGCTCATGTTCTATTAAAAAAGCATCATGACCATGGATTGATTGTATTTCAGCATAATGCACATTGTGTTTTACTTTTGATAGGCTTAAAAAGGTTTCATTATTTTCATGAGCAGTAAAAAGTAAGTCGCTGTTAATACCGATAATGAAAATGTTTGACTTGATTGCCGAGGCTACTTCTAAAAACGTGCTTCTCCCTCTTGTAATATTTATTGTACTTAACAAGTGGTTTACAAGTTTATATGATGTTACTGAAAAGCGGTTTTTGAGTTTTGTGCCATGATGTAGTAACCAACTTTCCACATCAGTTGTATGTGTTATTTTATTTATACTTCTGTTAAATTTTGTATTATATGACTCTGGAGTTCTGTATAAATTCATGGCATGAACTCTAGCATCATGCACAGGGTTGGTTGAATTGTTTAAAATTAATTCTTGAACTTTAGTATTTGCAACAACCCAATCTGTTGATTTCCAGTCAGCAGCAATTGGTATTAAATTTTCGATGTAGTCTGGGTATAAAGCTGCTAATTCCCATGCAATTCCACCTCCAATTGAACCTCCAATTACCGTATGTAGTTTTTTTACGTTTAAATAATTTAAACCAACTTTAAAAAGTTTAGCAATATCTCTAGCTGTAAAATCGTTATAGTTTTTAATTAAATATTCGCCAACCCCATTACCAGGAATATTAAAAGCAATCACGCAGTATTTAGAAGTATCTATTAATTTTTTGTTACCAACAATAGATCGCCACCAGCCATTTTCTCCAGAAACATGGCTGTCACCTGTTAGAGCATGATTTACGAGTATTGTAGGTGAGGTATTTATTTTTTTTCCAAAAGTTTGATAAGTTAATACTATAGAGGCGTAAGCTTTTCCGCGTTCAGTTATAAATTGAGGTATTTCTAGATGTTGTATTTCGTCTTGTTTCATCCGTCTATATTTTTTATTAATGCTAGTATAATTTAGCGCCCTAATGTTTTATGATATTACCAAGGGCATGTATTTAGGTAATATCAATTCATACTGTAAAGCATATGATAGTTGGTTGCTAGCAGATGTAATTTTTGTGTACAAGTTTTAATTTTCATTTTGTAAAAAATTGAAAACTATTCAAGAAAAGTAGATGTTATAAATACGATGAACTTGTAATTAATACAAACCAAAAAAATCCACTAAAAGCGGATATATGTAAAACAAGAAAATATGAGTGAAACTAATTTCTTTTTATAAATTAAAAGAAATACTTACGTTATCTACCCCAAAGTTTAAAACTAGGTAGAATTTAGCACCTTCTTTACAGCGTAAAGGGTTGCTAAGGCATCAATGGGTCTATTCCCTCAGCCTTTCTTGATAACATCTAATAAATAATGAACGGTTTTTATTATGATACAAATATAACAACAAAAAAAAATAACAAACACTATAAAATTGAGAATTGTTTTAAATGTCAGTAAACACAAGGGGTTTCAGAAGTGTGTTTTTATAATGTGTTTT
>CAJXHW010000079.1 GCA_913054565.1 uncultured Kordia sp.
ACGGTGACTGGAGTTCAGACGTGTGCTCTTCCGATCTAATTTAAAAGGGCAACAAAACTTAAAACAGGTTTCAAGGCCAATTGCTAAAAAAACCATCAACCTTGAAAAAAAAGCAACAAGTAATTTGAGCAAATGGAATGCTTTTGCAATTGATTTAAACAAAATTATTACCGCGGATCAAGGCGCTATTTATCGTGTGGAATTATCATTTAAAAAACCCTATTCATTGTATAAATGTGAAGGAGAATCTACCGAAGTAACTGAAAATGATATTATTGATTATGATAATGAAGATATAGAAGACAGTAATTGGGATTACGGTGGATACTACTATGATGATTATAACTATAACTACAGTTGGAGAGAACGCGATAACCCATGCCGTAATTCCTACTACAGAAATAAAAAAATTAGTGCTAATGTATTAGCCTCTAACATAGGAGTTACTGTAAAAAAAGGTAATAATAACGCCTATTTTGTTGCGGTGAGTGATTTGATAACAACAAGTCCTATTGCTAATGCAAAAATATCTTTTTACAATTATCAGCAGCAATTGTTGGAAACTAAAATATCTGATGAAAATGGGTTTTCATTTTATGATGCTAAGAAACCTGCTTTCTTTGCTATTGTTAGTAATAATGAACAATCTACATATGTAAAACTTAGCGATGGTAATGCATTATCTGTAAGTAAATATGATGTATCTGGAGTAACTTTAAAGAAAGGTTTAAAAGGTTTTATTTATGGTGAACGAGGTGTTTGGCGCCCAGGTGACACTTTGTTTTTATCTTTTATGTTAAATGATAAAGCTAATAAATTACCACAGGCACACCCTGTGAAGTTTGAATTATCAGACCCACATGGAACAGTAGTACACAGAGAAATTCCAACAAATGGGCTGAATAATTTTTACCGCTTTACAATTCCTACAAATGAAACCGCTACGACAGGAAACTGGAATGCAAAAGTAAGTGTTGGCGGAGCTGAGTTTACTAAGCGTATAAAAATAGAAACCATAAAACCAAACCGACTTAAAATAAAAGCAGGTTTTGACAACTCAGAAAACATTCTGACAAAATCAGAACAAGGAAATATTGAGGTAAAATGGTTACATGGTGCCATTGCGAAAAACTTAAAAACCGATATTAACGTTCGTTTTCAACAACAAAAAACAGCATTTCCAGCATTTCCAGATTATACTTTTGATGATCCTGCAAGAAAATTTAATACTGAGGAACTAACTCTATATAATGGTACTGTAAACGAAAAAGGAGAAGCCGTATTTAATTTCAATCCACAATTAAAAAAACAATCACCTGGTATGCTTAAAGCTGCATTCATTACTAAAGTATATGAAAATGGTGGCGATTTTAGTACAGATGTGTTCAGTAAAACCTATTCACCTTACACATCTTATGTAGGGCTTAGCACACCTAAAGGTGATCGTGCTAGAAATATGTTGCTAACAGATACTCAACATCGTTTTGATGTTGCCACCGATGATGAAAAAGGAAACCCAATAGCAATAAACGATTTAGAGATAAAAATTCACAAAGTAAACAATAGTTGGTGGTGGAACTCTTCTTCTTCAAATCTTTCGCAATATGATGGGAGGTCTTATAAGGAAACCATTTTCAGTAAAACAATTTCTACTAAAAATAATGGAAAAGCAGCGTTTAATTTCGAATTAAAGTATCCTGATTGGGGTCGATTTTTAGTCCGCGTTGTAAATAAGAAAAGCGGACATGCCACAGGGAAGATGATTTTTGTAGATTGGCCAGGATGGGCTGGAAAAGCTAGAAAAGGAAATCCTGATGAAGCTACTATGCTTGTTTTTACGGCAGATAAAAGAAATTATAGCATAGGAGAAAAAGCTACTGTTACATTTCCTTCTTCAGGAAACGGGCGTGCTTTAGTAACTATTGAAAATGGTACTGAAGTATTAGAATCCAGATGGGTTATGACAACCAAAGGGAATACAAAATTTGATTTTGATATTACACCAGAAATGGCTCCCAATATATATATTAGTATTTCTTCCATTCAAGAACATGCTAACACTAAAAATGATCTCCCTATTAGAACCTACGGTATTACAGGTATAAATGTTGAAAATCCATCTACACGATTAACACCAGAAATCACAATGCCTGAAGTGTTAGCACCTAAACAAAACATCTCGATAAAAGTAAATGAAAAAGAGGGGAAAGCAATGACTTACTCCATTGCTATTGTTGATGAAGGATTGTTAGATTTAACGAGATTTAAAACCCCCAATCCATGGGATACCTTTTATGCAAAACAAGCCATAGGCGTAAAAACTTGGGATATTTATGATGATGTCGTAGGTGCCTATGGGGGTAGAATTAATCAAGTTTTTAGTATTGGTGGTGACGGAATGTTAGCTGGTAGTAAAAACAAAAAAGCCAATAGATTTAAACCTGTAGTTATTTATAAAGGCCCCTTTGAAATTGGAAAAAACCAATCTAAAACACACAAAATTAAACTCCCTAATTATATTGGTTCGGTTCGCACTATGGTTGTTGCTCATCATCCTGAAACAGAAGCTTACGGAAATACCGAAAAAACAACTCCTGTTCGTAAACCACTAATGGTATTAGCATCATTACCTAGAAAAGTTACTCCTGGAGAAAAAGTACGTTTACCAATTACCGTTTTTGTAATGGATAAAAAAGTGCGAAATGTTGCTGTAAAATTAAAAACCAATGATGTTTTTAAAGTTGTAGGTACTACAACACAAAATATTTCCTTTTCAAATCCTGATGAAAAAATGGTCTATTTTGACATTGAAGTCCTTAAAAATGGAATGGGAACAGTAATTATTAATGCATCAGGAAATGGTCAAAAAGCATCCTATAACCTTGAAGTGGACGCTGTGAATCCTAATTTAGAAACCACCGAATTAATTGATGTTGTTTTAGAGCCCCACAGCAGTAAAACAATAAACTTTACAACTTTTGGCGTTTCAGGAACTAACTCTGCTCAACTAGAATTATCTACACTTCCTTCAATGGATTTCAATTCTAGGTTAAACTATTTAATTCAGTATCCACATGGTTGTGTAGAACAGACTACCTCTAGTGTGTTCCCTCAATTGTTTTTAAATGACATCTTTGATTTATCAGCAGAAAAGAAAAAAAGAGTACAGGTAAATGTTGAGAGCGGAATTTCTAGATTGGCACATTATCAAACTTCAGGTGGAGGTTTTTCATATTGGCAAGGCGGAAATTCTGCTAATGATTGGAGTACCAGTTATGCAGGACATTTTTTAATTGAGGCTGAGAAAAAAGGGTATGTTTTACCTATTTCATTTAAAAGCAAATGGATAAACTACCAAAAACAAGCTGCAAAATCATGGCGATTTAATGAAAGAGCTTATCGTAATGGATTAGCACAAGCCTACCGACTATACACCTTAGCCTTAGCTGGGAGTGCTGATTTATCATCGATGAACAGACTTCGAGAAACACGAAATACCAGTAGTGAATCTAAATTACGTTTAGCTGCTACTTATGCCTTAGTTGGTCAAAAAGAAGCTGCAGAGGCTATAATAAACAGTACTCCATTAGATTTTACTCCTATAAAATACAACTCCTATACCTACGGCTCTACGGACAGAAACAAAGCAATGGCTTTAGAGACTTTTGTTATACTTAAAAACCATACTAAAGCAAGAGGTTTAGGAAAAGACATTGCCAATCAATTGTCTAAGCAACATTATATGAGCACACAAACCACCGCGTATAGCTTGTTAGCATTGGCTAAATATGCCTCATTAATTGGCGGAAAAGGAATTAATATAAGCTACACTGCAAATGCTAAAAATAGTAATAACATAAATTCCGATAAAACATTAGCCATAAGAGAATTAATTACTGTTAATAACACTAATACTATCCAGTTAAAAAACAACAAAAATAACACCATTTACGCACGTATTTTAAACAAAGGAATATTACCTGTAGGAGAAGAGAAAGTTGAGAAACGAAATTTAACAGCTACAGTAACATACAAGTCTAAAAATGGAAAAACATTAGATGTTACACAACTTTCACAAACTACAGATTTTATTGCTGAAGTTAGCATTGCAAACAACACAAATGTACTCGTAAAAGATGTAGCATTAACTAATATTTTCCCTTCAGGTTGGGAAATTGTAAATACTCGTTTTACTGATTTTGGAGATTTCTCAGAAAACAAAGCCTCGCATACAGATATTAGAGATGATAGAGTGAACTTCTATTTTGACCTATCTAAAAGAGAAACGAAAACCTTTAGAGTACTACTAAATGCATCTTATTTAGGAAATTATTATTTACCTGGGATTCATTGTGAAGCAAGGTATGATAATGATTACCTTGTTAGAAGTAAAGGAAAATGGATTAAAGTGATTAAATAATAATCAATGGACAACTTGTTTTTATAGGAATGTTAGTTACCAATGAAAATTGGACTTCTTTATCAATACCTAAAGGAAACTCAAAATTTTATAATGCTGATAAATTTAGAAAACCCAAGCGTACAAAACATTTTATAGACGATTTATAAATGCAAAATACAAATCCCTATTACGCAGTCATTTTTACCTCTAAAAGAACCGATGGAGATAATGGCTATTCAATTATGGCTGAACAAATAGAAGTTTTAGCTAAAACTCAACCTGGTTATTTAGGCATGGAATCTGCTAAAGAAAACATAGGAATAACTGTTTCCTATTGGGAAAATTTAGACGCCATAAAAAGTTGGAAAGAAAATACCGCACATCTGTTTGCTCAAGAAAAAGGAAAAAAAGATTGGTATAGCTGGTATAAGGTTAGGGTATGTAAAATTGAACGAGAATATGAATTTGGAAACATGATTCAAGATGATTTTTGAGACTAAACGATTAAATGTAAGAATATTTACCTCAGATGATTCTGAGTCTTTTTTTGATATGATGGGAAATCCAAATGTGATGAATCCCATTCCTCAAAAAGTAATGACAAGGTTAGAAAGTGATACTGTATTAGAAAAGTTTACCCCTCCCCAAACCTCAGATATGGACAAACAAGTTTGGGCAATTATAGAAAAAGAAAGTAATCATTTTATTGGCTTGTGCGCCTATTTAAAAAATAATAAAAACGATAATGAAATCGGATATCGTTTACGTGAGAAATTCTGGGGAATGGGCTATGGAACAGAAATAGCAAAAGGCTTAATCAATCATGGATTTACAAAAATGGGCTACATAAAAATAACCGCAGATGTTAACACTACAAACACCAAGTCAGTAAAAATATTAAACAACCTTATGAGTCCTGTAAAGGAGTTTTTTAACAAAAAAGATAATTGTACTGATAGGAGGTATGCTCTTTATAAAGCAGATTGGATAGTGAAATGACGCGCATCATCAGGTATATAAAAAAACATCAACTAAAAACAATTGTACTACTGGTTTTGGCATTATTGTATGCGTTTTGTTTGCCTGTAAAATTGTTTAACACCCCAACTTCCACAGTTATTGAAAGTAATAATGGGGAATTATTAGGTGCTTTAATTGCTGCAGATGGGCAATGGCGATTTCCTGAAAATGATTCCGTGCCTTATAAGTTTGAACAATGTATTGTTCAGTTTGAAGATGCCCATTTTTATTCACACCTTGGTTTTAACCCTATTTCAATTATTAAAGCTCTAAAAACAAACTTATCAAAAGGAAATATCGTTCGCGGAGGTAGCACCTTAACTCAGCAGGTAATTAGATTGTCAAGAGACAATAAACATCGAACATATTTTGAAAAACTAAAGGAATTAATACTGGCAACCAGACTAGAACTACGTGATTCTAAAAAAAATATTTTAAAGTTATATGCATCCAATGCTCCATTTGGTGGAAATGTTGTTGGTTTAAATGTTGCTTCATGGCGTTATTTTGGGGTGCAAGCTCATCAATTATCGTGGGCAGAAAGCGCTACACTAGCTGTACTCCCTAATGCACCTAGTTTAATTTACCCTGGAAAAAATCAGAAAAAATTACTACAAAAACGGAATAGACTTTTAAAAAAATTATGGACGAACAACATTATTGATAAACTAATGTATTCACTATCTATACAAGAACCTTTACCTCAAAAGCCATTTCCTTTACCTCAAATGGCGTCGCATTTACTACATGAAATTGCTAAAAAACACAAAGGAAAGCGCATAAAAACTAGTATTGATTTTAATGCCCAAAATAACGTTAACACCCTTGTAAAACAGCATTACAACACACAAAAACAAAACGGCGTTTATAATATAGCTGTTCTGGTTATAGATGTTCATACTAAAAAAGTTATCAGTTATGTAGGAAATTCACCTACAACAATCGAACATCAAAAGGATGTTAATGTCATAACTGCTCCTAGAAGTACTGGAAGTGTATTAAAACCATTGTTATATATGGCTATGCTTAATAAAGGTAAGTTATTACCCAACACGCTCGTAGCTGATATCCCAACTACAATTTCGGGGTATGTGCCTAAAAACTACAACTTACAATATTCAGGGGCTGTCTCAGCTAAAAAAGCACTTGCTAGATCATTAAATATCCCTGCAGTACGCATGCTAAATAGTTACGGATTACATCGGTTTTACGATGAACTACAACAATTTAAATTTCAACATGTTAATAAAGGAGTGAACCATTATGGTTTATCTTTAATACTTGGAGGTGCAGAAAGTAGTTTATGGGATTTATGTAGCTCATATGCTTCTTTAGCAGGTGCACTTAATCATTATACACAAACTTCAAGTGAATATTATAGCAATGAGTTCAATAAAGCATCCTTTTACAATGGTGAAAATAATTTAGGCTTATTATCTCAGGAAAAAAATATATTTGATGCAGGAAGCATCTATTTAGGCTTTGAAGCCATGAAAGACGTTAACAGACCACAAGGAGATCAAGCATGGAAATTTTATGATTCTGCTAAAGAGATTGCTTGGAAAACAGGTACTAGTTTCGGAAATAGAGATGCCTGGGCTGTGGGAGTTACAAAAGATTTAGTTATAGGAGTTTGGGTAGGAAATGCAGATGGTGAAGGCAGACCTAATTTAACTGGTATTACTAGTGCAGCACCTCTATTATTTGATGTCTTTAATCTTTTTCCAAAAACTGATTGGTTTGCTAAACCCTATGATGATTTGGTAGAAACACAAGTTTGTAGTAATAGTGGATATTTGGCAAGCGACATATGTCCAACAACAACCAGTTTGATTCCTATAATCGGTAAACGAACAAATGCATGCCCATATCACAAATTAATTCATGTTGATTTTAACAATCAATATAGAGTAAATACTTCATGTGAATCATTAGATAATATTAAAAACAGCCCTTGGTTTGTGTTGCCTCCGTTGATGGAATGGTATTACAAGAAAAATAATGCCGGGTACAAAACTTTGCCTCCTTTACGAACAGACTGCATTGGAGAGACAGCAATACAAATGGATTTTATATTTCCAAAGGCAAATAGCAAACACATTTTAGCCAAAAACTTAGACGGAAACATTAATCCAATTGTTTTTAAAATTGCTCATTCAAAACCTGAAATGAAAGTATTCTGGTACCTCGATGATGTGTTTATTAAAACCACAGAAATATTTCATGAAATTGGAGTAACACCTAGTATTGGAAAACACACAATAACTGCAGTAGACGCCTTAGGAAATGAAATAAATCAAAAAATATTTATTGAATAATATTCTCTCAAGAAAATATTTTAATTGACACATTAAGTACATCAATCTAATGACGTA
>CAJXHW010000080.1 GCA_913054565.1 uncultured Kordia sp.
CGATCTAGGACTAATTTTAGTTATATTTATGCTCAAGAAAAAAAAGTAATATTAATTTAAAAACAAAAGGACAATGGGAATTATCAATTTTTTATTCAGTTTATTAAGAAGACACACACCAAGCGAAAGCATGGATGCTAATGAATTTTCCGATTTATACAAAGAAGCCATGCAATGGGATATGGGAATAAGTCAAAAATCAGAGAAAGGATGGGAAAGATTTTACGCAAAATATTCAAGACTTTGGTACATCAAAGTTTTATTAATGATTTTGTACATACCTGTTAATATCTATCTTACTAAAGTTTCAGACCCAAATTATATTTTAAGAAGAAACGCAAGGGATATGAGAGAATATGATGATGATTACGGATACGATAGACACCAATAACAATTAAAAGAAGGTCTGGCATGATCTTAAAAAAAAATTAAGACCTTGCCGGACCTTCACAAAAAATAATAATTATGAGATTTAAAAAAGGAAGTAAACTAAAAGTAAATCATAAAGCAGTTTACAAAGCTGGTCAAAGCAACAGAAAAAGAACAAGTACTTATAAAAGTTTTAATGGTGGTGGAGCAGTTACCACAACAGGAACTAAATCAAATGGCAGAAAATTTGTAAGAACTCAAATTACTAAAGTTAGACCGACAAGCTCAAAAAGAAAAGTAGGTGCATTATTCGGTTTAAAAGGTGCTCCAATGTCAACTCGAAGAGTCAAAGGCGGTATAGTTAGAACATACAAAAGAAAAGGTAAAACAGTAGAATTATTCACTAAAAATTATCGTACACCTAACCACCCAAGCGGAAGAAAGAAAAGTACAATGCACGTACTAACCACTACAAAAACAAAAGGCACATTAAATAAAAACAGTGCATGGAAAGAAGCGTACGGAATTCGTAGAAAAAGATATTCAAATAACTACTAAAAATGGCTAAAGAAAAAGATAACATTGGCACTATCTTTAAATGGTCAATCATTAGTTTACTCGTCATTATTGGGCTTTTCATTCTCAATAAAGGAGTTAAACAATTTTCGGCATGGTTTAAAGAAAAATTTGGAGGTGAACCAACAGATGAAGAATTAGGAAATTTAGATTCTATTTTAAACGTCAGTTACAATGAAAATGAATTAACTATAAGTGAATCAGATGCAGAACAAAGAGCTGCTAAAATTTACACAGCCCAAAGTGGATGGGGAACTGATGAAGTGGCAATAATGCAAGCACTCATTAAAAGCCAATTTGCAAATGAGGTAAAAGAATTCGACCAAAAGGTGAAACAATTGCCAAGCGGAATACGGGAGGAATTATACTTAAAAACGTACAAAGGTCGTGAATGGGCAATCGCACTTTCCAAAGATGATTTAATACTAATTGCGCATAAATACGGACTTAAAAAATTCGGTGCAATTGATCAAGAAAATTTCACTTTGCCACAGAGTATTAATTATGAGGATGACGGATACCTTTCAGACGTAGTCACATATATGTATCAAGATACAGGAATAATGATTTAATATGACAAGAGAAGAAAAAAAAGCAATCGCACACAGAATAGGACAATTAGTTGGTGAAAATATCCAATGGGAACAATTACAAATTGATGAATTCAGAGCGCAAACCTATCAAAGAAATACGTCAGGAACAGACTATCTATTAGGGGTAGAAGGAACACCAACATTTGCAGACTATTTTTATATAGGTACAGCGTTTATGACTTTGTACGCAGCTAATTCAACTCAAGGAGCTGAAATATCTCATACATGGTACAACAACGGAACAATCACAACACAAAAACTAATGGGTAATTTAGGAGCCGTGATACCTGTAATTTCAGAAACTATTGATGATTTTGTCACACAAAGTCTATATGTACACAATGCGGCAACGTCAGGGGATGGAACAGTAATATTTAATGGAATTCGAGTTAAGATTAAATAGTATATTTGTCTTATGGACAAACAAAAAAAATCAAACACTCTAATTTATTATTTAGCACCATTTATAACCCTAATTGTATTAGGGTTATTTTTGTTAATACTAGCAATAGCACCATTAGTACTAGCTTATTTCGTGTTAAATATGATATTCGGATTATTCAGAAAAAAGCCAATGAATATGAAGATTGAGAAAAATAAAAATGGCTTTATGAAAGAAGCGTTTGCCTTCAAAAAAAACTTTATGGACAATGAAAAAAATAATAACTAAAATAATTGTATTTGCTATTTTCGGAGTAGTAGGATGGGTAATTTTCAAGATGGTGAAAGAAAAAAAATCATTTGAGGAAGTTTACAAAGAAGTCATTGATAAATACTTTAGCAAGAAAAAGAAAGTAGCACTAGTAACAGAAGAAGGCACAGAAGTTTGGGAAACCGAAGAAATTGAAATTGACCCTAAAAAAGTTGATAAAGTAAAAACAGTTTTAAAAGCAACAGGAACGGTAACAGCCGCCGCCGAAATTGTAGATGAATTAAACAAACCTAAAAGAAAGAAAAAATAAATGCCACACAGAATATTAAATAACAATTGGACAGAATACATGGGGTCCGTAACCCTAGGAGGTATAGGAATGATTAATGATTTAAACGACTTATTACAAACAGGAGTATTGACCTTGTCAATAATTGGATTAGTATTTAATATAAAACGAAAGAAGAACAACAAAAAGTAAATTAGTGATCATTAAAACAATGACCACGAATTCACTACTAAAATTTAAAATTATGATGAAATTTATTACAGAACATTGGGAATTAATATTAGCATGTTGGGGAACATTAGAGTTAATTCTAAGAGCAATTCCAACAACAAAAAATTGGAGTATTTTAGACAAGATACATTTGATACTTGAATTATTTTCACCTAACAAAACGGTTGACAATAAACGTTTCACTATTGGAGCAAAAGAAGATAAAGGAGTATTGAAAAGAATATTTAAAAAGAAGTCATGAGCAAAAGAACAATTATAATATTATTGGCCGTTTTAGGTTTATTCGTAGCATGGAAAAAAGGTCTATTAAATGGACTATTGAGAAAAATAGGAATAACACCAACAAACGCCAGAGAGTACACAACGGCAAACAAACAAGAAAACGCCGAAATTGATAAATTAATTTCAGAAGGTAAAGACGTATTTAGATAAATAAAAGGTATGGCAATAGCACGAAAAGGAGTACACAAAAAAATAACTAAGAATTTTACTCAACACGAATTACGCAGCAGGTCCTTGGAAAGAGGATTTTCAGACGGAATTGAAGATTTTAATTTAGATGATGATATTATCGAATGTCTACAAATTATTCGTGATTATTATGGCATACCTATAACAGTATCAAGCACAGGAAGAAGCCCAAAGCACAACGCTAGTTTAAAGGGAAGTGCAACAAATTCACAACATTTATATAAGAACGGTACAGCTATCGACTTCTCATTTGTTGGAATGAAGACGAAAGGAACAAAAGGATATGAAGCCGCTATTCATTACACCCACCAAATGGCCAACAAAGGTGAATTGTATGATTTATGTTTTGAAAAAGGATTAAGAGGCGTAGGATACTACAATAGCTTTTTTCATATTGATGCAAGAAAACAAAGTCACTTGTCAACTTGGGGGATAGGTGCTAGAGATATGAGATTAGGAAAAACTTTTAATCTTGACATTCTAACAACCCTATTCAATAAAGATGATGAAGACGGGATAATTGATGCAGGACATAACCCTATTGTAAAATGGGGAATTCTAACATTAGGTGGAATAATCATTGGTAAAATAATTCATTCGGGAATGAGTGACCACAAAAAAAGGTAGAACAAAAAACGTCTTGGTTAATGATCATTGAAAAAATGACCATGAACCAGGACTAAAAAAAATATATGAATTTAATTCAAAAAGTTGCAAATTGGGTAAATGGATTAACTCTAACTTGGAATTGGAATTCTTCAGAATATTCTGAATCAAATCAAGTATTGACAAAAGGCACTAGCACAGATTTTAAGACATTTTGGTCGAATGAAAAAATAACAAAATATGTTAAAGGCCGACAGGTAACGACAAGTAATATTCACGCTCACATTGGTGTTCATGGCTACTTCTCAACTCCGAATGATTATTCGGATGTTGTTTTCACCGGCGGTCATAATCATACTAACAACTATCGTTGTTACAGATTAGGCGCACCCGTTTATACGGGCTCAACTATGACCGCCGGAGATATTTATGAACTTAGAATAGATTCTGGTTCTTATGAATTTTATGTGAATGGAGTGTTGTTGTACACTGGCTTAACATTGGATTATGCGGAATATAGGGCGGCAGGTTTTTCATACATTTTGAATACTGAAATAGAGATTACCGATGCACAATAAGACTAAAGAAGGAAAAAAAGAAGATGTCGAATTCATTTATGAATGTTTCATTGATAATGATGACGACAGCAAAAGAGAGAAGTTTAAGTACAAAACATCAATAAACGCTATTTCTAAGTTTACTAGAAATAGACTTCTTGGAAAAAATTGTTTATTGAATGAATATAAAAAAAATCGTCACGGCTATTATTCGTGGCACTTTAAAATGTAATATTGTCCAAAAGAACCCTCATTTGTTTTCGAACATTTGGGGGTTTTAAATAAATAACTATATTTGAAAAAAAAACGACATGAGTAATTTAATACATTTATCAGATAGTAGAAAAGAAAAAGAATTTGAATTCTACAAATTTAAACAATGCAATTGCGGAGATTTACACGGAAGAATCGAAACAGAAGCATGGCAAATTTGCCCAAAGAGTAACCTAAAGAAAAAGTGCCTTTGTTGTGATTTATGCAAAGCGAAATGTTTTCAAAAATTATATCTAAATAAACCCAACCCAAAAATGAAAAAAGAATTTATAGCTTTTATTGATAGTATGTTAATCATAAGAATGAAAGGGCAAAGTCATATTTCAAATGAATGGTTAGAAAAAAACTATCTTCGAACATTAGATAAAAAAGGTTTAACAGATACAGAGAAAGAAATGGAAGTAATGAAGGAAGTTGGAATAAATGGGTGGGAGTGTATATGCTTATACAGATTAAAAAGGAATTTAGATTAGCTATTGAATTAGTTAATTTTTAAAGGGGAGTAGGTTTGTCGTTAATCCTACTCCCTTTTTTTGGCTAAAAACGGCAATTAATGATCATTTAAAAAATGACCATGAATCACCTCTAATAAAAACGACAAAATATGGATTCAATAAAATGGGCAATTAATGACCTAGCAGTAAACGAAAGATTAGCAAAAATGCTGATGGACGAAAAAGTCTACAAAAAATACATAAACACTTTTGAAAGTTACGACAATACACATTTTTTAAGTGCATACAATGGATTGCAAGAAACACCTGGAAATAAGAATCATTCAAGAGTAGAACACAACACAAAAAGAGTAGAAAAAACAGTCATTGGCTCAAATATGCTCAAACACGAAGCAATGGCAACAGTATTCAATACCATAAAATACGCAAACACAAGCGAAGAAGTGGTCTTAATGGATGGACACAAAACAGCATCAAGTCACTTTAAACTCTATTGGCAAATACAAGAAAAAGCAAATAGGATATGGTTTAATTTTTCAATACCAAAATATCTATATGGAAATAATATCGCTCAATTTTCAATAAATCCACAAAGTCCGAAATATAACGTATTCGAAGCGAATAATTTTGACATTCAATTCAAACAAATGTATGCAAAGTTGTTTCGATTTTTTGAATTTTTCATTGAGCAAGAGTTTGGTAAAAAATGCGTAAACGAACAGGAAAGAAGAAACTTGTATAAGTCAATTGAAATAATAGAATTCGATTTGTGCTACAATCAATATTTTGAATCGAAAGATGATGCATTAGGATATTTGGACATACTAAAAACATACCGACAAAAGAACCAAAGGGGATTAGGGATAACGCGAGAAAACACAAAGATACATAGAGAAACTTTAGACGTTCTAAAATATGAAACAGGAATCGCAGAAGTCAACAAAAGTACATGGACTAAAATCTACCACAAAGGAACAGAGTACGCAAAGAAAGACAAGAAGGAACACAACAAGATTAACAATAAAATCAAAACACGAAACAGGTTTTCAAATAAGCAAAAAGCACCATTGATACCCATTGAAATGTATCAAGAAGAAGCAGACAAGATACTACGGTATGAAATGAGATTTAAACCAAAGAAAATTAACTACATATTCAATACAAAAGTGTTTAGAAAAAATTGCCCAATACATGAAAAAAATATGCGGCTATTCAAGAAGCTTGATAGCCTAAGTAAAGGAGGAAAAGAACTAAACAAGCTAACAAATGACGAAAAAAAGAAATACAAAAAACTAAAATCAATTAAGACAAAAAAAAGAAACTACTTATTGGAAGTAAACCCAATAAGCTACGAAGCACAAAAAAGAGCCATACCCCAAATAGACAGGGTTGAAGGATTACAGGAGGTATTTTTCAGTGAGGAACTTTGGGGGGAATGTGTAAAGCAGTTCAAAGAATTCATAGAGCATTTTAAATTACAACAGTTAGATACTTTCGAAGAAATGAAAGCAAAGCTACACCAATACAATAAAGCAGTAAAAAACAAAAAATTAAGCCTAAACCCCGAAATGTTAAGGCAAATGAAACAAAGAGAAAAGGTAAAGTACAACTTGCAAGAAGTAAAACCAAAAACAATGTTAGGAGTATTTAAGTTAATGCAACACTACACATTTGACCAATTGATAGCAGAAGGGCTTTTAGAAAAAGACACAGTAACAAGATACAGGAGATTATTCGAAAAATTAGACATAAACACAAAAGGAGTATTCAAAGTATTCCCATTCAACCCTAAAACAAGTTTTGAGGATTATTATATAAGCGTTAAACAATCTTTTATGCACGAATCAGGGTACGGAAAAGAAGAAATATTTGCTTTTGCTCATGATGAAGTAAGGATGCTATTTTAATGATCATTGAAAAAAATGACCATGAAAACAGCTAAAAAAAGACTAGGATATATAAAAAAGTTTGTTATAAAAGTACAGAGAGGAACACTAAGAGTTTTGAAAAGTACGAAAAATGATATTCGCTTGGTAATGAGACAACAAGCAAAACTTTATACGTGTTCGCAACGGATAATTATATATTTCCGTTGCGAAGTGAAAAGAAGATGAAAATAAGATACATAAGAGTAGATTTAAGGAAGGAAAACCATAAACAGGCTTGGTCGAGCCTGTTTATTCTCACAACCGCTTAAATTTCTTAACGGCAAGTTACCAAACCCACAAATTGCGAAGGGCAATTTGCTTGAAGGTTTGGCCGACCTGTCTAACTTCCCTAAAATCTAAACAATTGCTCACGAAGTCTTTTAAAAAAGAGTTGGGAGAGAAAACAGAGGAGTTGAGGTGATTTACCGCTTATATAGAGAATTAACCTCTTATATAAATGTAAGGTAAAACACTACAAAAATACCTTATCTTTATAGGGCAGGAAGGAACCAACCGACCTATTAAAAATAACGACAAAAATGGAAATTTACGATTTAAGATTAGAGTTAAACAGATTCGACATTGAAGCAATAGAAAACAATTTTTAAAATATGATTGATTACGATAAAATTTACGAAAATATTAAAATGGAAAAGAGATTGAGAGAAATCAGAAGTGAAGAAGATACTCCCAATCATATTAGGGATGAAATAGATACTTGCTTAGATGACATTAAGCGAGACAATGAAAGATTAGAGA
Source organism: uncultured Kordia sp. (assembly GCA_913054565.1). Lineage (GTDB taxonomy): Bacteria > Bacteroidota > Bacteroidia > Flavobacteriales > Flavobacteriaceae. Next base: position 7,760 of record CAJXHW010000080.1, read on the forward strand.
ATGGATACATGAAG
>CAJXHW010000081.1 GCA_913054565.1 uncultured Kordia sp.
TTCCTAATCCTACACCACCAAAAACCAAAAGTGGATTAAATGATGTTCCTCCAGGTTTATTTGCGACAGCCATCCCTGCGGAACGTGCTAATCTATTGGAATCACCTTCTAAAAAGTTTTCGAAATTATAATTCGGATTTAATTGCGATTCTATTTTGACATTTCTTATTCCAGGAATTATAAACGGATTTTTTAATTCTGGACTTTTGTTTTTTAATGGAACATCAACATTTTGAGGTTTTACAGATGACCTGTTTGTACTCGGTATTTTTTCTGTAAAAGGTTGCTTGTTACCGTAGGTGTTTTCCATCTTAATGTTGTACACCAATTTTGCTGACTCCCCTAATTCTTTTGTCAACGCTAATTTTAATAACTTCACATAATGCTCTTCTAGCCATTCATAAAAGAATTTACTAGGTACTTGAATACTTAACACATTATCAGTGAGTTTGATTGGTTTGATTGGTTCAAACCATGTTTTGTAAGCTTGAGGTTGAATGTTGTCTTCAATAAAAGACAGGCAATTTTCCCAAACTGATAATGCTGTTTTATTCATTTAATAGAATTGGTTATGTTTGTGTTTTAATTCTTGAGAGAATTACTTCTCGTTAGTTCTTCTTGGGGATGACAAATATGTGAACAAAAAAGTGAAAAAAAAAACGAATTAGCTATTGAATATTTAGTTTTTTTTTCTCGTACTAACTTGAATGAATTGTCAAAAACACAAAATATAAAAAGACTAATGGAAGGACATACAACTAAAATACGTGTAAGATATGGTGAAACCGATCAAATGGGGGTTGTTTATCATGGTAACTATGCACAGTATTTAGAACTTTCTAGGGTAGAGTGGTTGCGGTCATTAGATATTTCTTATAAAAAAATGGAAGAAGATGGGGTGATGTTGCCTGTCGTAAATTTGAATATAAATTTTAAAAAACCTGCTGTTTATGACGAAGTATTGTCTGTTAGAACTAAATTGAGAGAAAAACCAGGTTTGAAAATAACAATAGATCAGGAAGTATATAATGAAAATGGAGGTTTAATTACGACCTCTGAAATTACATTGGTATTTATAAATATGAAGTCAAAACGCCCAATGTGTTGTCCAGATCATTTATTAAAAAAACATGGATTTTAATCATCTAGTTCTTTAATTGTTACACCGTAGATATTTGAAAAAATATCAAAAATTTGTTGTGCGTTTTTTTTTCTTACCGGAATGGTATATTGACAATTTAATTCTAATTTCTGGGCACTTATTGTTAGGTTTTTTTCCTTTACAACCCGCATAACTTTATTCATGTCTTTGTAATCAAAAGAGATTGAAAATGTTCGGTTAATTGTTTTTTCTACAATCGTTGCGGCTTCTAAAACGAATTTTGCACCTGTTTTATTTGCGTTCATTAAACCACCTACGCCTAATTTAGTTCCGCCAAAATACCTTACAACTACAACTAGTATGTTTGTTACATCAAAAGCTTGTATTTGCCCATAAATAGGGGGTCCTGCAGAATTACTTGGTTCACCATCATCATTAGCGCGGTACCTTATTTTAGATGTTCCTAATTGCCAAGCATAACACCAATGCCTTGCGGTATGATGTTCTTTTTTTAGTTTTTCTATAATCGGTTTTACTTGCTCTTCAGAAGAAATGGGGTAGGCATAACTGTAAAACTTACTTCCTCGGTCTTTAAAAAGCTCTCCTTTATATGATTGCTCTATTGTTTTGTATGTGTCTTTAAGTTCTGACAAATGTATTTTTTATTGAGTGATTAAAAGTATAGAAATTATTGCAATGCTAATCCCAATCCAATTTTTTAAGGTTAATTTTTCTTTGAAAAGTAATAGTCCTACTAGTGTTGTTAGCATAACAATGGCTACATTATTTATAGTAAATATTTCTGCACTACCCATGGTTTTATGGTTCAGTGCTTTTAAAAGGTAAATAATAGAATTGTAGTTGATAATTCCTAAAATAACTCCTGCAATGAAGTTTTTATAATGAATTTTAGCTGGTTTTAGTATAAAAGAAATGACACCTAACACTCCTGCCTGTAAAAACAGGATAGCGGAAAACAAAGGCAATTCACTATTTGAGACATGATTTGATTGCATGTATTTGATGAGTGTGTCTATAATTCCTGATCCTAAAAAAAGAAGTATTGGGAATAAAAAATTTCCCTTCTTTACAGCGGATTTATCTTTAATAGTAGTTAGTAAAACAGCAAAAAGAGCTAAAATTATTCCGATAATTTTCTGTAAGGTAAGCTCTTCATTATATAAATAAATGCCAAATGCAACCGGAATAACAATTGACATTTTACCTGCTACTGAAGCAACAGACACTCCGTTTTTTTGCGATGTCAATGCCATTAAATTAAAAACAGTAATAAATAAAAAACTTAAAATTATTGCGCCAAAAAACCAGGATTTTTCTGGAATGTCACTAAAATTAATGTCTTTTTCGTAACAAGAAACACCTATACCAAAAGCTATAAAATAATTAATAATAATAGCCTGAGAAGTATTAATATTATTTTTGCTAAATAACTTAAATGCAACAAAAATAGCGCTTGAAAACAGGATGCTTAAGAGAAGATGTACCACTTTAAAACAAATGATTTTTTATAATGAATAGTTCTGTGATATCTTCTACTCCAGGTGTTAAATTCCATGAATGAATTCCAAGACTGGTTGTAGTATCTGTGTTCTCTTTTGTATCATCAATAAACAATGTCTCTTCAGGTTTTAAATAGTGTTTTTGTAAAACAAATTTATAAATATCTGCGTTTGGTTTACGCATGTTCATTTCATGAGATAGATAAAACTCTTCAAAACACTCTTTAAACTCCTTGTATAATGTCATGCCCCAATCATTTTTAATCCATTGTATGTGCATTTCATTAGTGTTGCTTAATAAAAAACAACGGTATTGATAGCTAATTTTTTTAATAAATTCTAATCGATGCTTAGGGAAGTCAAGTAAAATAGAGTTCCAAGCATTACAAATGGCCTTTTCAGAAATATGTGGAAATGTTGTAGTGTAAAATTCGATGAATTTTTCTGTAGAAATCAGCCCTTTTTCATAATTGATGTTTGTTTGTAACATTTCAGGAGTGAGTTCAGAAACATTGAATAACTCTAATGTTGTTGTCATGGCACCAACCTTATCAAGGTTGATGAAAATGTCTCCAAAATCGAATATAATATTTTTAATCATTCTTATAAAGTGATATTTGGTCTTCCTTTACACGAGTAGAAGTTATTAATTGTCCTTTAAAACAAGGGGATTTAATACCAGATTTAAAAACAGATGCACCTGTAAATACCATAGCTTCATCCCATAAATTTTCATTTATGAATGTTTGTAATGTTTGACTACCCCCTTCAATTATGACTGATTGAATTTGATGATTATGTAATACAGTACAAATTTGTAATGCGATATTATTAGAAAAATTAATATATTCATAAATGGTATTACCATCATTTGAATATTCCGTTTCAGTAATTATAATTGTTTTGATATTCTGATTAAAGATATTACTGTTTTTAGGGATGCGTAAATGCTTGTCTAGCACTATTCTTATAGGATTCGTACCGTACCAATCTCTACAATTTAATTTAGGGTTGTCTGTTATAGCGGTATTAGTACCAACAAGTATAGCTTGTTCTTCTGCACGTAGTTTGTGAACTAATTGTCTAGAGTACAAATTGGTAATCCAGTTAATTTTGGTGTTGTTTTCGGGGGCTATATAACCATCTTTAGTTTCAGCCCATTTTAAAATTATATAAGGTCGTTTTTTATTGTGAAATGTAAAAAAACGTTTGTTAAGTTTCAAACAGTCTTCTTCTAAAACGCCAACCGTAACAGTGCATCCTGCATCTTTTAGTTTTTTGATTCCTCTTCCTGAAACTTCTGAAAAAGAATCAATACAACCAATAACCACATTTTTAATTTGATGTTTGCTAATTAAGTCGGCACAAGGTGGTGTCTTTCCAAAATGGCTACATGGCTCAAGAGACACATATAGTGTAGCGTCTTTGAGTAAAGTTTTATCTTTTACAGAATTAATTGCATTAACTTCAGCATGTGGTTTACCTGCTTGATAGTGCCAACCTTCACCTATAATTTTAGTGTTATGTACAATGACACTTCCTACAAGTGGGTTAGGGTAGGTTGTACCTAGGCCATTTTTAGCAAGCTGGATACAGCGTTGTATGTATACTTGATGTTTTATAAGCTTAGTTTTAGTTCTTCTGTACGGTTAATAGTATAAGTTGATTTAAATCCTGCAACCTTGTAATTTAATTGACCTTTAAATGTTACTTTATGGGTTTTATTTATACTGCCAAGAACAGCTCCTAAGAGCCCGCCATTTTCATTTCCTGGAATTTTATCAAACGGAATGGTTACTTCTAAAGGTACAGCAAACTCCTTAATAGAGGGTACTTTAAATTCTTTAGATTTTACAGTAGTAACCTCTTTGTCGTTAATATATACAACAATATTGTCTGGGGTAACTTTTCCTCCCAATATGTTAGGGTTTTTAAAAATGGCATCTGCACTTAAAGTAATCTCATTAGCACTTAATGATATTATTTTTATATTTTGAACATCTTGATATTCAATTTTTTTAGAAACACAAGCTGTTAGTGTCGAAATTATAATTAAAAGTACTGCAAATTGCTTCATAAATGGTAATTTTACGAACAAAAATAGCCTTTTATATTGATGTCTGAAATAATAATACGAGAAATAGAAGTTACAGATAACGCAGTAGTAGCAAAAATGATTAGAGCTGTGCTGTTGGAGCTTGGTGCACCAAAGGTAGGGACTGCTTATGAAGATAAAACATTGGATGTGTTATCCGAAGTGTATTCGGCTGAACGATCAATATATTTTGTTGTTGAGTTAAAAGGTCTGGTTGTTGGTGGCGCTGGGATTTCTCAATTAGAAAACTCTAAAGAAAACATTTGTGAGCTTCAAAAGATGTATTTTTCTCCTGAAGCGAGAGGTAAGGGTATTGGTACTCAGGTGATGCAGAAATGTTTAAATGCCGCTAAAAATTTTGGCTTTGAAAAATGTTATTTAGAAACCTTGCCTTACATGATATCTGCTGTTAAATTATATAAAAAAACAGGATTTGTAGCCTTAGATGCTCCGTTGGGAGATACAGGTCACTACAGTTGTTCTGAATGGATGCTTAAAGAATTAAGTTAAAAAGTATGATTTTAAAAGAGTTAAAGGTGTATTTTAGGGCGGAGTTATCATCGGTTTTTGAATTGTCTGAAATAGATGTTTTTCTATATAGATTATTAGATTATCAATTACAAATTTCAAAAATTGATGCTATTTTACAACCTGACTTAAAATTAGGTGTTGAAGATGTGTTTTTTTTTAAAAAGGCTGTTAAAGAACTTCTTGACGAAAAACCTCTGCAATATATTATTGGTGTTACTCAGTTTTACGGATTGAATTTTAAGGTTACTGATGCCACATTAATACCTAGGCCAGAAACCGAAGAGTTAGTTGATTGGGTTTTAAAGGATAGTTTAAAAAAAGATGATTTCTCAATTTTAGATATTGGTACAGGATCTGGTTGTATTCCAATAAGTTTAGCTAAAAACTTACCTAACGCAACAATTACAACTATGGATGTTTCTAATGAGGCTATAGCGGTTGCTAAAGAAAATGCAAAAAGCAATAGTGTAGCTGTATATTTTATTCATGATAGTATATTAACATATTCAAGCTCATTAAATAAATACGATGTTATTGTGTCTAATCCGCCTTATGTTAGGAACCTGGAAAAGCATGAGATTAAAAAAAATGTTTTGGCATATGAACCGCATTTAGCATTGTTTGTTGAAGATGATGATGCATTGCTGTTTTACAGAAAAATTACAGAGTTTGCTGCAATTAACTTAAACGAAAACGGAGTGTTGTATTTTGAAATAAATCAATATTTAGGAGCAGAAACAGTTGAGTTAGTAAAAGGTTTAGGGTTTTCATCAGTTGAATTACGTAAAGACCTATCAGGAAATGACAGGATGCTTAAGGCGATTAAATAATCAATATGATTTAGAGTGTAAATTCAAATAAATCTTTCTTATTTTTACATCCAAAGAACCTATAGATTCATGAAAAAACACATTCCAAACATCATTACGTTATTAAATCTTTTTTGCGGAAGTATTGCAGTGGTATTTGCGGTAGAAAACAATTTGTTTATGGCTGCAGTATTTGTAGTTTTAGGAATTGTATTTGATTTTTTTGATGGTTTTGCAGCGCGATTACTTAATGTGAAAAGTGAATTGGGGTTACAGTTAGATTCTTTGGCAGATATGATAACGAGTGGGATGGTGCCAGGAATAGTAATGTTTAAATTGATAGAGCAAACAACTAATCCGTTTCCAGTAAGTTTAGATGTAACGTCAGAATGGCAGAATGCTGCGCAATATAGTTTTTTGCCTTTAATTGGGTTGTTGGTTACTTTGGCATCGTGTTATCGTTTAGCAAAATTTAATATTGATACACGTCAAACAGAGTCATTTATAGGTTTGCCAACACCAGCAAATACATTACTTATATTGAGTTTACCATTAATTTTAATAACCAATGACATTCAATGGATAAATGATTTAATTTTAAACAAATGGTTTTTAATAGCTGTAACGTTGTTAAGTTGTTACTTGTTAAATGCTGAATTACCATTGTTCTCATTGAAGATGAAGACTTATGGTTTTAAAGAAAACGCTGTGAAATATGTGTTTTTAATAGCTAGCATCTTATTGTTGTTTATACTCCATTACATAGCGTTTCCGTTAATAATTCTGTTATATATATTACTTTCAGTACTGTCAACTTTGAGGAAATAATATGGCTTCTGGTAGAGCAGAATTAAAGCGATTAAAACGTAAAAAATCGTTTAAATCAAAGAGAAAAAAAACATCTAAGTTCTCTTTTAAAAAGCATATCATTTTACCGTTATTATTAATGTTGTTGTGTTGTGGTATATGGCATTATAGGTATGCGCTATACTATTTAGCATATCAGCGTATTGAAAAAAGTGAAGCTATTAAAGTAGCGTCATTAACTACTCAGTTGCGGATATTTGATGTGTTACAACATCATAAAAATGAAGTCTTTGGTATTGATGTTTCGCATTACCAAGGAAATATTAATTGGACCAAAGTGTCTAAAATTCAAGATAGTTTTCCTATTTCGTTTGTATTTGTACGGGCAACAGCGGGTAGTGTTAAGCAGGACAGGAAGTTTGATGAAAACTGGGTAAAATCTAAAGCAAGAGGGTTTGTTCGTGGAGCTTATCATTATTACCGGCCTAATGAAAACTCATTATTGCAGGCAGACAATTTTATACGAAGTGTGAGGCTTGAAAAAGGTGATTTACCCCCTGTTTTAGATATAGAAGATATTCCGAGAATTCAAAGTATGGATAACTTGAAAAAAGGGTTGCGTAAATGGCTTAAAAGGGTGGAACAACATTATGGAGTGAAACCTATAATATATTCAGGAGAGTCATTTTATAATGATCATTTATATAACGATTTTTCAGAGTATACTTGTTGGGTGGCCAACTATAATTATTATGTTGAAAATATTGATGGTGATTGGAATTTCTGGCAATTTACAGATAAAGGTAGCGTGTACGGTGTTAAAGAGTATGTAGATGTTAATATTTTTAATGGTTCAAAAAAAGAACTCCTACAATTGGTTAAAAAGTAGGAGTGTATTTTGTCAGATTT
>CAJXHW010000082.1 GCA_913054565.1 uncultured Kordia sp.
TTTTAACGCGTCGGTGTATAGATTGTTGTTGTCTGTGCTAAAAGCTGAGAAGTTTAAAAAATCTTCAGTATAAAGGTGGTTTATTTTAATAAGATTTTTACTAGAAACCTTCCATGCTGCATTTGCAGTATAGTCATAAAACCAAAAAATATTTTTTGATTGATTGAAATCTAAATCTGAGTTGTAATTCTGTGTGTTTTGAAATATTCTTGACACGTAGTTTTTGTAGGTAAATGTTTCTACGGCATCCGCATAAGATCGTCTACCAGAGACTAATATTGAAAGCTTATCTTCTAAAATAGGAATATCAATATATGCATCACCATGTAACATGTTAAACCCAGCACCACCTTTAATTATATTTGTTGGTTTATAATTACTTGTAATATCTATAACACTTGAAATTCGCTCACCGTACTTTGGGTTTGTGCCTTTGCTAATAAAGTTGACCTTATCTATTACGTAGGGGTTAAATGCAGATATAGCACCAAACATATGAGAGTTTCCATATGTTTTTATGTTATTCCAAAGTATTAAATTTTGATCTGATTTTCCGCCACGAACATGAATACTATTAACAGTTTCATTTAAGTTGGTAACTCCAGGAATTTGATGAATACTTTCCAATATATCTGGTTCTATTAGTCCAGGTAATATTTTTGATTTCTTAGGAGATATCGTTGTCTGTTTGATATTTTTAGATATACCGCTTGTTAGGTATTCATTAATAATAATCTGGTCTAATGTTTCAAGTTTTTCGAGAAGGTTAATAGTAATGCAATTAGGGAAAATGTGCTCAGAGGCTTTGAGAGTAGTGTTTTTAACGCCAAACGAAGTAATGTTTAGAATTGCATTGTAAGGGATGTTGTTAATTTTAAAATGCCCATTATTGTCACTAAAATAAGCGTTATTATTTATTTGAATAACGGCATTAGCTATTGTTTTTGAGTTGCATTGTAATTGCCCGCAAACGGTAATTAAATCATCGGTTTTAAACGGAGATATGACGATATTTTTAGGGGATAGTTGTTCAAATTTTAAGTCAGTTTGTGCTGATAGTGTTAAAATTAAATCTTCTAAAGCAATCATTGTATCAAGGACAATAGAGACCTTTTTATTCTCAATTATGGCATCTGCATAAGAGAAGTTAGTATCATAAAATTTTGCTATTTTAGGTAAAACTTGGTGTAGTTCTACCTGTTCAAATACAGATTGTTTTTGAGCTATTATTGAGGTTGAAAATAATAAAGCGAAACACCAAAACAGGAATTGCTTCATAATGCACTGTGTCTAATCTTCTAATATTACACGATTTCCTTGAATCGTATACTTCAAATTTACTGACTTTAAAACTGTTTCAAGTGCAATATGTTGATTATTATTTGGAAATGTTCCTGTAAAAAGTATAGTGTCATCAAACGTTGTATAGCTAAAGTTTAAGTTGTAATGCTTTTCTAAGGTTTTAAAAACATATTTAATAGGTGTGCTTTTAAAGTTAGATTGTTGATGTAACCATGAAGGGTCTGCATCCTTAAAATTCAGGTTAATAGCATTTTGGTTTTTAATATGTTGATATCCTAAATCAGGTGTTAAGATGTGTGTACTTGAATTGCTGTAATCATCAACCTTTACTTTACCTTCATAACAAGTAACATTAAAAAAGTTATCAGTTGCGTTTACGTTAAACTCAGTACCCAATACGCTAACATTTCCTAATTTAGTTGATACAGTAAATGTTTTTCCTTTTTCTACATCAAAATAAGCTTCACCATCTAAATTAAGTGATCTGCTCTTATTCCAGTCGTATTTGTTATAGCTAATTGTAGATTTTGAATTTAAAATTACTTTTGATCCGTCAGGTAGATTAAACGCTACTTGTTCACCGTAACCACTAGTGTAAGTTGTGGTACTGAAAAAATTAAAATATGTAAATAAACCAACTAATAAAATTACAGATGCTGCAATGTTTAAATAACGCCATTTTTTTGAGGTATTATTTTTTATATCACGTACTTCTTTTAATTGTTTAAATGATGAATTTAAATCATAAGTAGGTGCTTGAAGCTTGTCAGTTTCTGTAATAATTTTTTCGTATAATGCATAATCATCAGAAGCTTTAAAGTTATTCAGCTCCTCTTCAGTCAGCTGGTTATTTAACCATCGTGATAAAAATATGTCGTCTTTTTTTGTCATTAAAATTTCATTTACCAATAGTAGAACGTTATCTGTTTAAAATACCCTACCTCTCATTATGGAATGTTTTTTATATTCGATCTTAATTTTAGTAAAGCCTTATGCATTAATTTTTCAATTGCTTTAACAGATACATCAGATAACTCAGCAATTTCTCGATAGGTTTTTTTTTCAATTCTATTTAATAAAAAGACTTCTCTTTGCCTGTCTGGTAAAGCAGAAATGGCTTTCTCTAGCTTTAATTTAAACTCTTTTTCTTCTAAAATAAACTCAGGAGATTCACTGCTAGCATCATTGTTTATGTATCTGACTTCTTTTTGATGTTTTAGCTTTACAGTATTATGACGTAATAGGCTTGTACTTTGGTTAATAGCTGTTTTAAATAAATAGCTTTTTGCAGTTGCAGAGGATACTTTGCTGCAATTTTTCCAAAGTTTAATAAAGGCATCTTGAACTATATCGTCAACGTCATTGAGGTTTCCAAATTTGTAATAAAGAAAATTTCGTAACAAACTAGCGTGCGTGTTGAAAAATGCTTGGAAGCTTTTTTCTTTGCAAATAGATGTTTCATCTTCATTTTTTATTGACATATTTTGATTGGGCTACACTTTATTATAAGGACATAAAGCTATGTGATTTTTTAACAATACCCAAAATTCTTTGTTAAGCGGTAGGGTATATGCTTAGTTAATTGTTTTATAAGTGTAAACAAATAGTTATTTGTTTTTAAAACGTTAAGTTTTAAGTTGGTTTTAGGTAAAAGAGGTTGGTGCTAAAAAGTACTGATCTCTTTTTTAGGTTAAAAACCAAGTATTAGTTTTGCAATCATAAAGTATATTAATATACCAAATATGTCATTACTTGTGGTTATAAAAGGGCCTGTTGCTATTGCAGGGTCGATACCTCTTTTATCTAAAAACAAAGGGATAAATGTACCTATTAGTCCAGCAACAATGATTACGCTAAATAATGATATTGAAATTGCTATCGACGTATTAAAATCACTTGCGGTTATAAACGTGTAAATAAATAGTAAGACAGAGAGTATAAAACCGTTTACAATTGCTAAAAGGAACTCTTTCCATAATCTATTGGTAATGCTACCTTTTACATCATTGTTTGCTAACCCTTGAACAATAATAGCGCTTGATTGTACTCCAACATTTCCTGCCATAGCTGCAATTAATGGTGTAAAGAAAAACAGAATGGCATGACTTTTAATAATATCTTCAAAGCCCCCCATAATAGCAGCTGCACCTATACCACCAAATAAACCAAGTATTAACCAGGGTAAACGAGCGCGTGTTAATTGAAAAATGGTATCTCCAGCTTCAACATCTTGTGTTAAACCTGCGGCCATTTGATAATCTTTATCGGCTTCTTCTTTAATTACATCTACAATGTCATCAATAGTAATTTGACCAACTAAACGTCCCATTTCATCAATTACGGGCATCACAATTAAATCGTATTTTTGCATGATATTAGCAACTTCTTGATCGTCCTCTTCAGCTTTTACAAATGTGATTTTAGGCTCGTAAACATCTTTAATTGGTGTTTTTGTTGAGGTTGTTAATAAGCTTTTTAATGACAGACGTCCTTTTAAAATATCATCATCATCAACAACATATATTGTGTGTACTTTTTCAAAGGCTTCAGCTTGTTTTCGCATCTCCTTTACACAACGCAAAACAGTCCATGAGTCTCTTACAGCAATAAGTTCTTTTCTCATTAGTCCACCAGCTGTATCTTCATCATAACGCAATAAATCAACAATGCCTTTAGCGTGCTCAACATCTTCAAGTTGTGAAATAACTTCTTCTTTCTTTTCTTTTGTAAGTTCAGATATGATATCGGCGGCATCATCAGTTTCTAGTTCGTCAATTTTCTCAGCAATCTCCTTTGAGGTTAGCGCATTTAAAATTTTATCGCGAACATCATCATCTAATTCAGCAATAATATCTGCTGTTAGTTCACTATTTAATAGTTTAATGATGTAAATAGATGCTTCAAAATCTAATTCTTCAAGTATTTCTGCAATATCAGCATAATGGACGTCATTTAACAAGTTTGTTAGTTGTTTGCCGTCATTTTCTGAAATGAGATCTTTTATTTGATTAATGAAGTTGTTATCTATCTGAAATTGCATATTGTAAAGTTACTTTTAAAGAATTGACGGTTTCGTTATGCAATACTATTTTTTTCAAGCATGCAAGTAAGGTCTATAAATTCTGAAACACTTAACTGTTCAGGGCGTTTGCTAAAAATGTCTAGTTGTTTGATGTCATCAGAAATACCGATACTTTTTAAACTGTTTCGCAATGTTTTTCGGCGTTGTTGAAAACCAGTTTTAACAACTCTAAAAAATAATTTTTCACTGCATGGTAAAGTATAATTTTCTTTACGAATCATTCTCATAACGCCAGAATCTACTTTAGGTGGCGGATTAAAAACGCTTGGCGGTACTGTAAATAAATATTCAGTAGTATAAAATGCTTGTGCAAGGACAGATAAAATACCGTATGTTTTGTTGCCATGAGTGGCACAAATTCGTTGGGCAACTTCTTTTTGAAACATCCCAGAAAATTCAGGAATCTGATCTCTTAACTCTAATGTTTTAAAAACGATTTGCGTAGAAATATTGTACGGAAAATTACCAATTATTGCAAAAGGTTTGTCCTTAAAGGTCTCGTGTAAATTGTATTTTAAAAAATCCTTTTCAATTATTTTATTAGAAAGCTTAAGGTAGTGTGCTTGTAAGTATTCAACAGACTCGGTGTCAATTTCAATAACATAAGTGTCAACCTTTTTATCCAAAAGATATTTTGTGAGCACGCCCATACCTGGACCAATTTCTAGTACAGTACTGTAGTTGTTTAAAGTAAGTGAATCGGCTATTTTTTGTGCAATAGTTTCATCCTTTAAAAAATGTTGTCCTAAGTGTTTTTTTGCGCGTACGTTATCCATTTATGTAATGTTTGATGCAATGATTTGTTCAATTTCTTGTCTATCTTTTTTCACAAACCACGATAATTCAATAACGTAAGTTGTATTGTCATGAAAAACAATTTCTGGTTCACTACCGCCTTGAGATGGCATGAAGTTTTTAATGTCAGTATACTTAAAGTGTTTCCTTTTGTATTTAAACCCGTCATCATTAAATTCAAAACCAGGTTTCTTACCTGTTAATTGCATAAATAAAAAGATAAGTAAAAAGAGTACAAAAATTCCATTTATGATATAAAACAGCCACATAGGTATGAATGCTTGTAAAAGCATCATTAAGAAGTTAAACACTAAAAATGATGTTATAACTGCTGCAAATAGCATAATAGCCTTTATAATGTATAAATAAGTAGCTTTAAATTCTTTATGCATGAAATTCTTCTATAAGTAGTAATTCTGTTCTGAAGGCTAACATTTTTGTGCCAAACTTAGCAACTGCAGCATCTCTTAGTTTTGGAGCATCTTCTTTATAATAAGCATCTAAATCGGCTTTGCTTTTAGCGGTGTATTGTATAGAGTAATTAGTACCTTCCATATCTTCTTCTACTAAAACTTTGGTCATTTTAGCAGATGAAAATTTTCCTGTGGCAAGAACTTCTTTTATGTGAGGTTTTATCCAAAATAACCAATCATAGTGAATACTATCCTCAACATTTATAGTTACATTATAAATTATCATTTGTTATGAATTTTAGCAAAAATAAGGTTTTTAAAGCAAAAAAGTTACTTGATGTCAACTAACTATTGTTTGAAATGTCTTTACGGAGTTTTCGATACATTTTTTGGGCTTCAATAAAATGAATGCTATCAGCATGATTAAAAAGTAAGGTTTCAAAATACTCTGATGCTTTTGTGTTATTATTGAGCTGTTTTAAATTAAGTATTGCTAATTTAAATAAGGCGTCATCAACAAAAATACTTTCTTTAAGGGTGTTTACAATACGTTCATAATTGCGTATTGCTTTTGTGTATTCATGTTGTTGCTCATAAAGTTTTCCTTGCAAAAACAAGACATCATCAATAATTTTATTGACAGGGTGGTGGTTAAGAATATCAGTTAATATTGTTATTGCCTCAATTTTTTTGTTTTGAAAAGCTAGTAAGTCTGCTTTTGCGTATTTTTTAAGTGCCACATGAAGAGTATCTTCATTTATATGATCGTTTATAAGAAGATGTAGATCTAAAGCGTCGTTAGCAATTAGTTGTGAAGTAGATGTTTTTAAAACTTTTAATTGTTGTAAAGCCCAATCAAAATCACCTTTATAATAACTGGTTTTGGCCACTTTAAAGCGTGCTTCTTGAGATAATACATTGTTTTTTATTTGCCGTTGAATTTTAGAGTAGTTTATTAAGGCTTGATTAAATTTTCCGTCAGCTACATAAACATCGGCCATTTTCATTTGATATTTAGCTCTTTCAAAACGTGATAGAGTTTGTGATTGGTGTTTTTTTAAAAATGCACTTGCTGTTGGAATATCGTGTACTTTAAATGCTAAAAAATCAACATAAGCTAACTGTAATCCAATAGTTTTTCTGTTAACGCCAAAACTATCTAATGCTTTTTTATAACTGTCAGAAATTGAGTTGTATTTGTTTTTCGAGCTTGTTTGCTGCTCCATGTCCAGTAAAAAAGAAACTACACTTATACGTGTGTTAACTTCTAGTGGTTGTGTTTTTATAAATTCAAAAATATTTTTTGCAGCATCTAATTCATTTTGTTGTTGTGCAAGTATACCAAGCTCAAAGATTCTTTTTAGGGTTTCGTTTTCCCTTTTAAAAATTGCTTTTTCTTGAATAAAGGCTTTGTTAAATTCTTTTTGTTGCACAAATAACCAGCTTAATTGTTCGTTCCAAAATGTATCTGGTGTGCTTTGTAGGTTTTTTAACAAAGCTCTTTTTAATAAAATGTTATTATTGTTTTTAGGGTCATCAGTTAAAAACTTAGCCATTAAATTTTGAACAGTGTTTGTCAGTGTTCTGTTTTTTTTAATCAGTTTTAAGTAACTATTAAACATTTTTTCAATGCTATTTTGTTGACCGTAAATATTAGCTAGTTGAAAATCGAAATTCAAATTTTCATTTTTAGCCATTGCATTACTATAGGTAGTTTCTGCTTCAGATAACAAGTTGTACTTTTCAAAAGTTTGCCCAATTGCTCTGGCGTGATTAGGAATGTTGCTAACAATAGCTATGGCTTTATGATAAGCTTTTATTGAGTTTATACTGTCATTTTGTAAGGTGTAGTTATAGCCTAATTCTACATACAATTCTGGGGGGCTATTTTTGCTGTTGATTTTTTTTAGCAGTTCTGTTTTGGCTAACTGAAATTCTTCAAGCTCTTGATGGCACTTTATTTTTTTTATAAACAGGTCTGTTCTATATGGTTGTTTATTTAATATTTTGTTGTATTCAATTAAGGCCTTGTTGTACTGTCCTTCATTAAAAAACGCCTCAGCAAGTGTGGTGTTTTGCCCAAAAGATAAAACGCTAA
>CAJXHW010000083.1 GCA_913054565.1 uncultured Kordia sp.
TCTTTTTAATACTAGTATTACCATCAATCTCGTTTTCTCAACAGCGTGTAGAACCTATAAGAGAACATGTTGAGTTTCTTTCTTCGGATTCTTTAGAAGGTAGGCTTGTTGGATCGAAAGGAGAACGTATTGCTGCTGATTATATTCAGTCTTATTTTGAGAAAATAAAATTAGCTCCATTACCTGGTTATAAGTATAAACACCCCTTTTCATTTTCGTACTCAAATAATCCCCATACCGAGATTAAAAATAAAGACTCAATAACTGGATTTAATGTTGTGGGCTATCTTAATAATAATGCGGAATATACTTTTGTAATTGGAGCGCATTACGATCATTTAGGATTTAACGAATACAATTTGTCGACAGATGCAAAAGGAAAGGGTAAAATTCATAATGGCGCAGATGATAATGCTTCTGGGGTTTCTGCAGTTTTAGAAATGGCAAATTATTATACTAATAATAATATTATCGAAAACGTTAATTATATTTTCGTATGCTTTTCTGGGGAAGAATTAGGTTTAATGGGCTCTAAATCTATTTCAGATTTGATAAAAAAAGAATTTCCTAATACGTCCTTAATGTTAAATTTTGATATGATAGGCAGAATGAACGAGTCTAATGATTTAAACATTGGAGGAGTAGGAACCTCGCCAAATTTGAAGTCTGTTGTAAGAAAAAATAAACCAGATAGTTTTAATATAGTATTGGATGATAGCGGTGTAGGACCTTCCGATCACACATCATTTTATAATTTAAACATTCCTGTTTTATTTTTCTTTACAGGTTTACACCTTGACTATCATAAACCATCAGATGACGCTGATAAAATTAACTACTTTAAAAAGGATAAGATTATCAATTATGCAAAGTTAATTTTATATGATTTATCAAACGAGCCCAATTTAGCATTTGTAAAAACAAAATATAAAACAAAAAAAGCGAATCCTAAATTCAAAATAACTTTGGGGTTATTTCCTGATTATAAGGATTACGGAGATGGGTTACATATTCAAGATGTCGTTGAAGGAAAGACAGCAGATAAAAGTGGTTTGAGAAAAGGTGACGTTATTACTCAAATTGGGGAGATTAAGATTACAGAGATATATTCTTATATGGAAGCATTATCGAAACTGAAGAAGGAGAGAGACTACATACTAACTTTCAAGCGAGATAATAAATCAAAATCAATAACTATAAAATTTTAAAATATGTATATCAAGCGAATTATTTATTTATTATTACTTATTGCAAATATTGGTTATACTCAAACAGCGCCTTTTGAAATTACTATTGAACCTCTCACTGTTCCTGGTCTCTCAGGAATTCAGTCTTACGCATTCGGTCAGGCAAATGGGAAATGGCTAATAGTAGGTGGTCGCTTAGATGGGTTACATAGGAGACAGCCTAATGTATCGTTTGATATAGCCGGAAATAATAACCAACTGATTGTAGTAGATCCAGTAACATTACAAACGTGGCAAGCACCATTAACTACTCTACCAACTTCCATACAAGAGCAGTTAAGCTCTACCAATATGGAGTTTTATCAAGAGAACGATTATTTATACTGTATTGGAGGTTATGGGTACAGTCCAACTGTAAATGATCATACTACGCATAATAAATTAACAGCAATAGAAGTTTCTGATGTAATTAACGCTGTTATAAATAACACAAGTTTATTGCCTTACTTTAGACAAATAACTGATAATCAATTTCAGGTGACTGGCGGTAGATTAAAAAAAATAAACAGTACGTACTATCTTTTAGGTGGTCAAAAATTTATTGGAAGATACAATCCGCAAGGACCAAACAACGGTCTAGGTTTTATACAGGAATACACAAATGCTATACGCAAATTTAACCTCGTAGACGATGGTGTAAACATAGCTGTTACTCACTTAACTCCACATATTGATATTGCCAATCTACACAGGCGAGATTATAATGCTGAGCAGCAAATATTACCAAATGGAGATGAGGGAATCACTATGTTCTCAGGAGTATTTCAACCTAATGTAAATCTACCATTTTTAAATTCTGTTACAGTTGACGACTCTGGGTACGCAGTGAATAATACATTCCAACAATATTATAATCATTACCATTGTCCAGTTTTACCTATATACTCGGAGTTAGATAATGAGATGCATACTATATTTTTTGGTGGTATAGCTCAATTTTATGATAATGATGGAGTCTTAGTTCAAGATGATAATGTTCCTTTTGTAAACACTATTGCAAGAGTTACAAGAGACTCTAATGGAGATATGGCAGAATATAAATTACCTATTGAAATGCCTTCTTTGTTAGGATCAGGAGCAGAGTTTATTCCTAACTTATCTTTCCCTCATTTTGATAATGAAGTGTTCAAGTTAGATGATGTTATGTTTAATAATACTTTAATAGGGTATATTTATGGTGGTATCAGTAGTTCTCAACCTAATATATTTTTCACAAATGATGGGACACAGAGTGATGCCAGTTCTCAGATATTTAAGGTTTTAATTAAAAAGTCGACTTTGTCGGTTGATGAATTTAATACAGCAAGCACAAGCAATCTAAACCTTGTTGTTTATCCTAATCCAAATAAAGGAAAATTGAATATCTCTTTCAATTTAATAGATAGCATTGATGCAACTCTTACTATACATGATCTAAAAGGTGCTATTATCAATAATTCAAAATTGAAAAACATGAAAATAGGAAAAAATTTAATAGAAAGAGAAATTCCAAATTTTATTAAAGGTGGAGTCTATTTTGTTACTGTTGAAACACTTAAAAGTCACATGACATACAAAGTAATAACTAAAAGGTAGATTTGAGATTAAAAAAACAACATAAATATATGAAACTAAAAGTTATTTTAACCCTTCTAATAAGTTTTACTCTAGCGAGCTGTACGTCATCAGCACAAGAGCAGTTTACAATTCAAATAGAACCATTTTCGATTAATGACGCTCCTGGGATTCAATCCTACTCATTAGGTAGGACTAGTGATGGTAAATGGTTAATAGTAGGTGGTCGCATAGATGGGCTTCACAAATTTAGACCTTTTGAAGCTTTTTTGAAGAAAGAAAATAACACATCGGCATTTGTTATAGATCCTATAGAAAACAAGACTTGGGTATCAGATTTAAGCGTTCTACCAGCTTCTATTTTTGAACAATTACAATCTACAAATCAAGAGTTTCAGCAAAGAGCTAATACACTCTATGTTGTAGGTGGGTATGGTTATAGTGATACCAAACGGGATCATATTACATACCCAAATTTAACCGCAATAGATGTAGATGGGCTTTCTAAAGCTATTATCGAGAAATCCGATATCTCAAGTTTCTTCAGACAGATAACTAATTCAAAACTAGCAGTAACTGGTGGGCAATTAGGTTTGTTAAGTGATACTTTTTATTTGTGTGGTGGACAAAATTTTGAAGGTAGATACAACCCAATGGGACCTAATCACGGTCCAGGGTTTACGCAAGAGTACACCAATGAAATAAGAAAATTTAAAATAAAAGATGATGGCGTCAATTTATCAATTAGTAATTATATAGCAGAAAAAGATCCTCAAAATCTTCATAGAAGAGATTATAATATGGTACCGCAAATCTTTCCAGATTTAACAAAGGGCTTTACAATGTTTAGTGGTGTTTTTCAATATGATGCTAATATACCTTGGCTAAACTCTGTAGATATAAATGAAGATGGTTTTAAGGTTAATGATGATTTTAATCAATACCTAAGTCAATATCACAGCGCTAAAGTACCCATTTATAATGCACAAACTAGCGAAATGATGACAGTCTTCTTTGGAGGCCTAAGTCAGTATCAATTTGATGAAGGAGGTGAATTGGTTAAAGATGACGAAGTACCTTTTGTAAAAACGATAAGTATGGTTGTCAGAAATAAAGATGGTTCTATGGTAGAAAAAGATTTAGGTATAAAAATGCCTGCCTTTTTAGGATCTGGAGCTGAATTCATTCCATTGTCAAACGAAGCTATCTATCTAGAGAATGAAATTGTTAACCTGAATGGTTTGAAACAAGAAAAAACGTTAATTGGCTATATATACGGAGGTATTGAAAGTTCTGAGGGAAATATTTTCTTTAGAAATAATGGAACCCAAAGTATAGCGAGTAATCAAGCCTTTAAAGTTTATTTAACTAAGTAAACTAAAACTAAAACAGTTTTCTGTAACATAGGTTACCGACCATCTCTATTTTTTGGTATTTCTTTGTAAAAAATAAAATTAATATGAACTGGATTTACGAACCGTGGCCTTGGTATGTATCGGGCCCAATAATTGCTTTTATTATGTTTTTACTACTTATGGTAGGTAAAAACTTTGGGATGTCTGCAAACCTTAGAACAATGTGTACTATTTGTGGTGCTGGTAACAAAGCAGACTTTTTTAAATTCGATTGGAAATCTCAAAAATGGAATTTAATAGTTATCGTCGGAGCAGTAATAGGAGGGTTTATTGGCTCTCACTTTTTAACAGCAGATATGGCTGTAGCTATTAATCCAGAGACCATTTCTGATTTAAATGAACTTGGTTTTAATAGTGCTGGTAAATCTTATTTACCCACAGAATTATTTGAAACGGAAGCTTTATTAAGCTTAAAAACAATTTTAGTTTTGTCTATAGGTGGACTTCTAGTAGGTTTTGGAGCAAGATATGCTGGTGGATGTACTTCAGGCCACGCCATATCAGGTTTAAGCGATTTACAATTACCTTCTTTAATCGCTGTTATTGGTTTCTTTATAGGAGGTTTAGTAATGATTCATTTTCTTTTCCCTTTAATATTTTAAATTATGAGAACAGTAATATATTTATTTATCGGCATTCTATTTGGTATTACAATGTTTAAGTCTGAAGCTGCATCTTGGTTTCGTATTTATGAAATGTTCAAATTTGAGTCATTTCATATGTATGGTATAATAGGTTCGGCGTTAATAATCGGTATCATAGTAGTGCAATCAATCAAAAGATTTAAAATAAAATCTTTCTATGGTGAAAACATACACTTTAACCCAAAGGCTAAAAGCTTTCCTCGCTATATGTTTGGCGGAATCATTTTCGGTTTAGGTTGGGCACTAGCTGGTGCTTGTCCAGGACCTATGTTTACTTTAGTAGGAGCTGGTTATGTACCTATTTTGATTGTAATAGCTGCCTCCATTGTGGGTACATTTCTGTATGGATTGCTGAGGGATAAGTTGCCGCATTAGATTTATTTAAAATTTATAGGTTTCGCTAAATCGAAACACATCTAAATTAAAAGAAGCGACCTAAGTATTTACTTGGGTCGTTTTTTTGTACTGCAACAACAAATTTGATAGCCTTTTTCTTCTTTTGAATTAATCTTGTTGTACTATCCATTCTCTCAAATATTTAAAAGGGAATAGTATGACCATTAAACCTCCATAACACACAAAATCTACATTCATTAATGGAAGGAATTTGATAAAGTGACTGGTACACCTACAATACAAGACGCAATTTTACTATCGATATCCTCGTGTAAAGGAGCGTTTTCTAAAATATTTTGCAATATTTCAAGGTCAAAGTCAATCTTTTTGATTTCAGAAACTGTATTAAGATCATTGAAGTTAAATGATAATCTTTTTCTAAGATTACGTTCTCTTTTATCATCAAGATATGGTTGGAGTTGTTATCTTTACTCGGACACAAAATTTAAGACTGTTTGTTATAAAACAAATATCTTAGAAACATGAAAAAACGTATTTACAGTGCCGAATTTAAAGAACAAACGGTTCGTTTAAGTTACCAGCGGGACAACATCAAAGAATTGGCAGACGAATTGGGCTTAGACCCTCAAAGGATTTACAAATGGCGAAAAGGAGCTAAAGAAGTTCAGATTCCTAATCATCAAAAAATAGTAAAGGATGATTCTTTAGAGGTTAAAAGATTGCGAAAAGCACTAAAAGAAAAAGAATTAGAACTTGAGATATTAAAAAAAGCCGTTCACATTTTTTCCAAGAACGATGGGAAGTCTATCAATTTATAGTCAGTTATCGACATTTATATCCCATTGATAAAATGTGTACAGTTTTAAAAGTAAGTCGAAGTAGTTATTACAGATGGTTTAGTCAAGGGCCATCAAAGCGAGCATTAGAGCATAGTTTGTTTACAGATTTAATAAAAAAAGAGTTTGATACTAGTAAACAGCGTTATGGATCTACTAGAATTGCAGCACAATTAAAGCGTAATAATTATTGTATTTCAAGAACAAGAGTAGCAAAAATTATGAGAGATAATAACTGGATTAGTAAATACCGAAAGAAATTTAAGGTTACCACAAATTCAAACCATAGTTATCCTGTTTCTAGAAATTTATTAGATAGAAAATTTAATCCTAGTGGGTTAAATCAAGTTTGGGTATCTGATATTACGTATATCAAAACTAAAAAAGGATGGTTGTATTTAACTACAATCATCGATTTATATGACAGGCAAGTCATTGGTTGGTCGTTAAGTACTAGATTATATACAAGTCAAACTATTATTCCTGCTTGGAAAATGGCAGTATCAAAAAGAGAAATAACATAACCATTACTTTTTCATTCAGACAGAGGTATTCAATATGCTTCAAAAGAATTTAGAAAAATAATCAAGTCTAATTCTTTAATTACTCAGTCTATGAGTAGAAGAGGAAATTGCTGGGATAATGCTGTGGCAGAATCCTTTTTTAAAACACAAAGGTTGAACTAATTTATGGAAATGAGTTAGAATCTATTGAGCAGGCTAAAACCAGTATCTTTGAGTACATAGAAGTATGGTATAATAAAAAACGATTACACTCTTCATTAGGGTATAAAACTCCTTTTGAAATAGAACAAGAATTTTATCAATTTAAATATGTAGCATAGGTCTTAGAAAATTTGTCCAACTTTTTGTTGCAAGTCCAGATATTTGATGTTTTCTTTTTGGTGTTTAAAAATTTGAAGATGTAGTTTTCAGTAATTCAGTAATTCCGAATCGTACCAGGGGCAAGGGTATTCTCAATTTTACTTGAGTGGTATTTCATAATATCCTTAAGTGTTTTTCCTTGATCGCTATGTTCTCCGGTATAATGAGCTTTGATAATTTGTGCAGTAATGAGTTCACCTTTGAATTTTAAATCCTGGTAAATCTGGAATAGCTGCGCATAAACTTCATCCATATAGCTATTTATTTGTTTGGCTTTTGCATTTGTGCCATTGACACGTTTTTTTGAGATGTTCCAGTGGTCAACGTTGACCTTGCGTTTTAAGCTGATGTTGACCCTTTTTCCGTCAACAGTAATTCGTGCGTAAATTTCTGCTTGATTGTTTTTTGCACGAGAAGTGTTTATCCAAAATAGGATTGAGAATGTTTTTGAAGATTTCATAGTTGTACGTCTTTAAGTTAAACTTGTTTAAGACGAAAGTCAAACCAACTATACTCAGTGTTTTATGTTCTTCGGTCAACACGTGTTGACCGCGGAATTTATTTGTTGACCGCGAAGTGGTCAGCAGAATTGAAATCATATCAAATTCTATGATTCCCTAAAAACAGTGAAAGCTTGCAAAATCATAGATTTTACAAGCTTTTGATAAGAATTTTACTTCTTTAAAGTGACCTCGACAGGATTCAAACCTGTAACCTCTTGAGCCGTAATCAAGTGCGCTA
>CAJXHW010000084.1 GCA_913054565.1 uncultured Kordia sp.
AAAATATCAAAATAATTCATTATGAAAATTGATAGAAAAGAAGTTTTAAAGGCTCTAGAGCAGATTACCGTTCCGGGAGAAGGAGCAAATATGGTTGAGAGTGGAGCAGTGCAAAATGTATTGACTTTTGGAAATGAAGTTGTTGTTGAAATCACCATTGCTAATCCAGCAATGCAAGCACGAAAAAAAGTTGAGGCAGAAATTACTAATGTAATCAAGACATCTATATCTGAAGAAGCTAAAGTAAAGGTGAATGTAAAAGTTGTAGCACCAGAGAAAACTGAAATAAAAGGAAAACAAATTCCAGGTATTAAAAACATAGTGGCTATTTCTTCTGGTAAGGGTGGTGTTGGTAAATCTACAGTTACTGCAAATGTGGCCGTAAGTTTATCAAAAATGGGATTTAAAGTTGGTGTGTTAGATGCTGATGTTTATGGCCCGTCAATACCCATGATGTTTGATGTTGAAAATGCTAGGCCTTTAGCAGAGACAATAGATGGAAAGTCAAAAATGAAACCCGTAGAGAATTATGGGGTAAAAATATTATCTATTGGGTTTTTTACTAAGCCAGATCAAGCAGTTATTTGGAGAGGTCCTATGGCGGCTAAGGCCTTAAATCAGTTAATTTTTGATGCTGCTTGGGGGGAACTTGATTTCTTGTTGTTAGATTTGCCTCCAGGAACAGGAGATATTCATTTGTCTATTATGCAATCATTACCAATTACAGGTGCGGTTGTGGTAAGTACTCCTCAGAATGTAGCGTTAGCAGATGCTAAAAAAGGTGTGGCTATGTTTCAGCAAGATAGTATAAATGTTCCTGTTTTAGGAATAATAGAAAATATGGCGTATTTTTCGCCAGCGGAATTACCAGAAAATAAATACTATATTTTTGGTGAAGGCGGTGCTAAAAATTTAGCATCTGATTTAGATATTCCGTTTTTAGGAGAGCTTCCAATAGTACAAAGTATTAGAGAAGCAGGAGATTTAGGTCGTCCAGCAGGTCTGCAAGAGGGAACTCAAGTAGAAGAAATTGTAACAGATATTACTAGAAATATAGTAACTCAAGTAATAAAAAGAAATGATAATTTACCAGCTACAGAAGCAATTAAAATTACAACAATGGCTGGTTGTTCATCAGTAAATAAATAAAATATGACCTCAGAGGAATTACAAGTACGTGTAGAAACTGCATTAGAAGAGATTAGACCATTCTTGAAATCTGATGGAGGGGATATTTCATTAGTGTCAATTGATGAAGGAAAAAAAGTGACTATAAAGTTTGAAGGCGCTTGTACGTCATGTACAATTAATCAGATGACTTTGAAGTCAGGTGTTGAAATGACAATTAAAAAACACGCTCCTCAAATTGAAGAAGTGGTTAATGTGGCATAATAAATGTCAGTAATAAAACAATAAAGGCTTTGATATCGTCAAAGCCTTTATTGTTTTATTTTAAGAAAAGTAAATTGGATTTGTAATCAATTACCGCTTTTCCTTTTTTTAGTATATCTGCGCCAATAATACCGTGAACTGGCTTTGAGTTGTGGTTGGTTAACGCCTCATTAACATGCGAAAGATCAAAAACAATAATACTGTTTTTCTTTGATTTCCATTTTCCAATTCTTAAACTATTGTCTTTTGCTAATTGTGTTTTCATATCTGTAGCGCCAGCTCCAGCAGCTTTAGTGTCACTGTCTTCGGAAATTAACTTGAAGTGTTCAATCAACTCTTTGTCAATACAAGTGTTAGAGGCTCCAGTATCAATTATGAATTTCCCTTTAATTCCGTTTATGTGTGCCGTAACTTTAAAATGATTTGTTTTAGTAAGGTTCATTTTCTTTTTTTGATAACCTTTTTTAGAAAGATAGCTTGGTAATGACATAATTAAATATTTTTGTAAAAGTAATTAATAATAGTTGAGAATACATGGTTTTAACAGATACTCATACGCATTTATATAGTGAGGCTTTTGATGAGGATAGGGAGGCAATGATGCAACGTGCTTTTGAAAATAATATACAGCGCATGTTTGTGCCTGCAATAGATTCCTCATATACAGAGTCAATGCTAGATTTGGAAAAAAAATTTCCTAAAAATGTATTTTTAATGATGGGGTTGCATCCAACTCATGTTAAGGAAAATTACTTAGAAGAATTAGCACATGTTAAAGGCATGTTGGAGTCAAGGAAGTTTATAGCTATTGGTGAAATAGGTATAGATTTATATTGGGATAAAACATTGCTGCAAGAGCAAAAAAAAGCTTTTAGAACTCAAATACAATTAGCTAAGCAGTATCAGTTGCCAATTGTAATACATTGTAGAGATGCTTTTGATGAAGTTTTTGAGGTGTTAGAATCTGAAAAAGGAGATGGCTTGTTTGGTATATTTCATTGTTTTACTGGTAACAAAGAGCAGGCAAAACGTGCAATTTCGTATAACATGAAATTAGGAATTGGAGGTGTGGTTACGTTTAAGAATGGAAAAATAGATCAATTTTTAAAAGCTATTAATTTAAAGCATATTGTTTTAGAAACGGATTCGCCGTATTTGGCGCCAACACCATATCGTGGGAAACGAAATGAAACGAGTTACCTTACTGAAATAGTGGCTAAGCTATCTGAGATATATCAAGTTTCAGAAGAAGAAATTGCAAGCATAACTACAGAAAATTCAAAAGCTGTGTTTGGAGTTTAACTGATTATCATAATATTTTTTGTTTTTTTGTATTCCTAAAGCCAATAATTTTGTCAAAATACGATCACATACGCCCATATCATGATAGCGAAGTTAATCATGCGTTAAGTAAACTTAGTACTCATCCGATGGTGAAGTCTATGTTGAAATTTATTTATCCACAAGCTAGTGATGCGTATATTAAAGAGCGTTTAGCAAATTGTACCTCAATTAGAGATTTTCAGACTAAAATTATAGCACGAGGTATTCAGAATGTGTTATCAAGGTCTTCACATGGTCTTACAACATCTGGATTTGAAAAATTAGAAAAAGATACTGCGTATTTTTACATCTCTAACCACAGGGATATTTTACTAGATACTTGTTTGATAAATATTTCGTTGTTTAATCATGATTTAGTGATGACAGCGTCTGCTATTGGTGATAATTTAGTTCAAAAATCATTTTTATTAGAGTTAGCAAAACTTAACAGAAATTTTTTAGTACAACGTGGTTTAGGGCCCAGAGAGATGTTAAAGAGCTCCAAATTAATGTCAGAATACATTGCTAAAAATTTATTAGAAGATACGCGATCAGTTTGGATAGCACAACGTGAAGGAAGAACAAAAGACGGGAATGATGTCACACAACAAGGAGTATTAAAGATGATTGCTTTAGGTAAAGGTGATTTATCTGTATTTGATTATTTTAAAAAAATAAAAATTGTACCTGTTTCAATATCATATGAATATGACCCTACTGACATGTATAAAATGCCTGAATTATTAGCAAATCATTATGAGGAAGAGTATATAAAGTCAACAAATGAAGACTTTAACTCCATACTAAAGGGGCTGACAGGACAGAAAAAAAGAATTCATATTCATGCAGGTAACGTTTTAAATTTAGAGCTAGATGAGATTTCTAACTCAAAGGAACCGTTGAATAAACAGTTTCAGCAATTGGCTTTAAAAATAGATGAGTGCATACATTCTGATTATAAGTTGTGGCCTACAAATTATGTAGCCTATGATATGTTGCATAACACAGAAAAATACTCTAAAAAATATACAGAAAAGGAACAACGTCAGTTTGAGCGTAGAGTGGAGTGTAGAATTGATGCAAGTGACTCTGTGGCGTTAAGTAACTTTTTAGCAATGTACGCCAATCCTGTGATAAATAAAGAGAAACTGAATGACTAACAAGCCAAATATTTTATTGATATATACCGGTGGAACTATTGGTATGGTTAAGGACTTTGAAACCAATACGTTACGTGCATTTAATTTTGATAATTTATTGATTAGAATTCCAGAAATAAAACAACTTGATTGTAATATAACCACCTACTCTTTTGAAACTCCAATTGATTCGTCAAATATGAGTCCTGAATATTGGGTGCAAATTGCTAATGTGATACAGGATAATTATGCTAAAGTAGATGGTTTTGTAGTGTTACACGGCTCAGACACCATGTCATATACAGCATCGGCGCTAAGTTTTATGTTAGAAGATTTAGAAAAACCTGTAATTTTTACAGGGTCACAATTACCTATTGGTGATTTAAGAACAGATGCTAAAGAGAATCTAATTACTGCTATACAGATAGCATCTTTACAAGACAATAATCTGCCTCAAATACAGGAAGTTTGTTTGTATTTTGAATATAAACTATATAGAGCAAATAGAACAACCAAAATAAATGCTGAGCATTTTGAGGCGTTTACATCACCTAATTACCCAGAGTTGGCTGAATCAGGTGTGCATTTAAAAGTATTCAAGCATAATTTATTAAACACAGCTACTAAAGGAGCTTTTAATGTGCATGAAAATATGTGTACAGATATAGCGGTGTTAAAGTTGTACCCTGGTATTACAGAAGTAGTTGTGGCGGCTGTTTTAAATACGCCAAATATTAAAGGGGTTATTTTAGAAACGTATGGCGCGGGTAATGCCCCAACCTTATCATGGTTTTCAAAACTATTAGAAGCAGCACTACTCAAAGGTATTCATGTTGTGAATGTTACACAATGTAGTGGAGGTAGTGTGATTATGGGGCAGTATGAAACCAGTATGCATCTTCAGAAACTGGGATTGATTTCTGGTAACGATATAACCTTTGAGGCAGCTATTGCAAAAATGATGTATTTGTTATCCAAAGAGTTGACGAAAAATGAATTCAAAAAATGCTTTCAGACGTCAATAAAAGGGGAGTTAACAGACTATTTCGCTTAAAAATCTTTCAAAAAATAACAGTTTAAATTTCATCAAATCACATTTTTTTTGTTATTTGGCAGTCGTTATTTAGTTAAAGACTATGAAATGAACTAATTGGTTAATTACTTCATTATTTTTTGACTTAGATAAAGAATTTTTAAAATTATATCTTTAAAACCATTACTAATTTAATTAAGATTAAGAAAAGATGAAAAAAGTATTTTCTATTTTACCAGCAGTAGGGATGATGTTAGCAGCAGCAGAGGTTAAAGCTACTACTATTGCAACAGTTATTCAAGACGCACCGACAGAAGGATTCGGTCATGAAGCATTAAAGACGAGATTCATTGAAGGTGGAGCTGGTTTCATGGGAATTGTATTGTTATGTTTAATTTTAGGTTTGGCTTTCGTAATTGAAAGAATCATTTACTTAAACATGGCTACTACAAACACTGCAAAGTTAACTCGTGATGTTGAAGAAGCATTAAATTCAGGCGGTGTTGATGCTGCTAAAGAAGTATGTAGAAATACTAAAGGGCCAGTTGCTTCAATTTTTTACCAAGGATTAGAAAGAAATAATGAAGGAATTGATTCAGTTGAAAAGTCAATCGTAGCTTACGGTGGCGTTCAAATGGGACAGTTAGAGAAAAATGTATCTTGGATTTCTTTATTTATTGCAATTGCACCAATGTTAGGATTCATGGGAACAGTAATCGGGATGATTCAAGCCTTTGATAAAATTTCTGCAGCAGGTGGATTAGATGCATCATTAATTGCAGGTGATATTAAAGTTGCCTTATTAACAACTGTATTCGGTCTTGTAGCAGCAATTATCTTACAAATCTTTTACAACTACATTATCGCTAAAATTGACAGTATTGTTAATGATATGGAAGATGCATCAATCTCATTGATTGATTTATTAGTTGCGAACAAAAAATAATAATTCTTGAAAGTGTTACGTTCTTAATAGTATAAGGATGTAACCCTCAAGGTAAAACACATATACTTATGAATTTACAAAAAGCATTAACAGTAGCTATAGCAGTTATTAGTGTTATCGGTCTTGCGTTTTGGATTATGATCATCAAAGGTGGTGATGATAGTTCAGCAATAGATATGATGCTTTGGTTAGGAAAAATATTAGTGTTTGCAGCTGCTGGTATAGCAATTGTATTATCATTAAAAAATATTGCCTCTAACCCAGCAAAAATTAAAGTTGCAGGAATTGCACTAGTTGCTTTATTAGCAATGGTAGGAATTAGTTACGCAATGTCTTCAGGACAAG
Organism: uncultured Kordia sp.; assembly: GCA_913054565.1. Taxonomy (GTDB): domain Bacteria; phylum Bacteroidota; class Bacteroidia; order Flavobacteriales; family Flavobacteriaceae. The sequence goes on from CAJXHW010000084.1 coordinate 6,179, forward strand.
AAGTTTTAAGTGATACAGGAGAACAAATGGTTTCTGAATCAGGATCTAAAATGGTAGGAACAGGATTAAGAGTATTCTATCTTTTAATAATTGTTGCATTAGGTGCAATGGTTGCATCTGGAGTAAAGAAAGCTTTAAATAAATAAATTATGGCAAAAAGATCAATACCTGAAGTGAACGCAGGATCTATGGCAGATATTGCTTTCTTGCTGCTTATTTTCTTCTTAGTAACTACAACTATTGAACAGGATAATGGTATCACACGTAAACTTCCTAGATGGGAAGAAGTGCCGCCACCAAACCCTCCTGTAATTAAGAAGAAAAACATCTTTACAGTTGTTGTTAATAAGGACGATAAAATGTTAGTTGAAGATGAATTAATGGAATTAAAAGACTTGAAAAAGGCTGCCATGGAATTCATTGACAATGGTGGAGGAAAAAGTGCTGAAGGAGAAACATGTGACTATTGCCAAGGAGCAAGAAGTCCAGAATCTTCAGATCACCCGTCAAAAGCAATTATCGCTCTTAAAAATGAACGTGAAACAACCTATAGTACTTATGTTGCCATTCAAAATGAATTGGGGGCAGCCTATACGGACTTACGTAATAGAGAGGCAGTTAGGATGTACGGAGCAGGAAACACTTATACTGTGATGAATGCTATTTATAAAGATCCTAAAGTTAAAGATGACGCGTTAAAAGCTAAGTTGGAAACACGTTTGGATAAGTTAAAAAAGATGTATCCTCAGATTATTTCTGAAGCTGAATCTAAATCTAATTAAGAATTATGGCAAAGTTTAAAAAGAAAAAAGATGGCGAATTGCCACAGGCTTCTACGGCGGCTTTACCAGATATCGTATTCATGTTATTATTCTTTTTCATGACAGTTACTGTTATGAAAGATAGTTCGCTAATGGTAGAAAATAAATTACCAGCAGCTGATGATATTGAAAAGTTAGATCGTAAAAATGATAAAGTAATGTATATCTATGCAGGGAAACCAGCAGCTGGATATGAAAAATTTGGTACTGAAGCAGTTATTCAGTTAAATGATAAAATTGCAAAACCATCAGATTTAAAACAATTTATTCACTCTGAAATTGCATTAAGAGATGAAGCAATTGTTCCTTATATGGTTACAGCTTTAAAAGTAGATAGGAATGCTAATATGGGGCTTGTGTCTGATATTAAGCAAGAACTACGTAAGGCAAATACATTAAAAGTAATGTATATTGCTAATACAAAAACTGAACAATAGGATTTTTAAATCTTAATTTTATAAGTAGCGTCCTGAGAAATCAGGACGTTTTTATTTATAAACCTCTAAAGATTTT
>CAJXHW010000085.1 GCA_913054565.1 uncultured Kordia sp.
ACTACCATTAATTGGTTTTTCACAAAGTCAAATTACAGGTAATGTCACAGGAGTATTTAACGGAAAACAAGAGCCTATTCTTGGTGCTAACGTCTATTGGTCTGGCACAAACATAGGAACGGTTACAAATGATAAAGGGGAGTTTATCATCCCATTCACTGCAAAGAATAATCAATTAGTGATTAGCTATATTGGTTATGTGCAAAACGTATTAGAAATCACTTCGCCACAACATGTTAATGTGGTTTTACAAGAAAGCAGTACACTTAATGAAGTGGTAGTGACTTCAGAAAGGAAAGCAACTCAGGTTTCCTTAATAGATGAGCGTAATTTGATAACATTAAATGAAAAAGAGTTGTTAAAAGCCGCATGTTGTAACTTGTCTGAAAGTTTCGAAACTAACGCGGCAATTGATGTTAACTTTTCAGACGGTGTTACAGGTACCAAACAAATTAAAATGTTAGGGTTAACAAACCCTTACATATTAATTACTCAGGAAAATATACCTAGTGTTCGTGGAGCATCTCAAGCGTATGGACTTACGTTTACTCCTGGAACATGGTTAGAGAGTATTCAAATTACGAAGGGGGCCGGTGCGGTGGTTAATGGATTTGAAAGTATTGCTGGTCAGATTAATACAGAGTTAAAAAAACCTCTAACTGATGATGCATTCTTTCTAAACACGTATGCTTCCATGGATGGTCGTTTGGAAATGAACACCCATTTCAATCAAAAATTAAATGATAAATGGAGTACAGGAATGTATATTCATGCCAACCATAGAACTTGGAAAAAAGACAATAATAATGATGGGTTTATGGATGCGCCATTAGCAAATCAGATTAATTTAATGAACCGTTGGCAATATGCAAATCCAGAAAGTGGTTGGGTGAGTTTTTTTGATTTCAGATACATGAATGATGACAAACTAGCTGGGCAATTAGATTTTGACCCAGAAACCGATAAATTAACTACAAATGCTTGGGGTAGTGAAATTGCTACAAAAAGAATAGATGTTAGTAATAAAACGGGTTATGTGTTTAAAAACCAAAAATACAAAAGTTTAGGGTTGCAAACCTCATATAGTAATCACGACCAAAAGGCATATTACGGTTTAAGACGTTATGATATCAAACACCAGAGTTTATACTCAAATTTTATATACAATTCTATTTTAAGCAACACTCAAAATAAATTTAAAGCAGGATTGAGTCTTACTTATGATCAATATGAAGAATTCGTATTGAATATGAATATTAATAGAAAAGAAAACTCAATTGGCGCATTCTTTGAATATAACTATGATAACGGTGGTAACTTTAGCGTTGTTGCCGGAATTAGGGCAGATGCACATAATACCTTAGGAACGTTTGTAACACCTCGTTTACACGTGCGTTACAATCCCTGGGAAAACTCAGTGTTAAGAGCATCAATTGGTAAAGGAAAAAGAAGTGCAAGTATTTTTGCTGAAAACCAACATTATTTTGCATCATCAAGAGTGTTTAATGTTGAAAATTCAGGCGGAAAAATTTACGGTCTAGACCCTGAAGAAGCATGGAATTATGGAGTTAGTTTTTTACAAAAGTTTAAGTTGTTTTCTAAAAGAGGAGATGTGTCCATAGATTACTATGCCACACGTTTTAATAATCAAATTGTTGTTGATGTAGATGCAAATCCTAACGAAGTCTCATTTTATAATTTAGATGGAGCCTCTGTAGCACACAGCACGCAATTAGATGTTAATTATACTTTGGCTAAACATCTTGATTTGCGTTTGTCATATAAATATTACGATGTTACATCAGACTATAGAAACAGAAAATTAACCAAAGCCTTATTGGCTAAAAATAGAGTTTTAGCAAATGCATCATACCAAACACATTTTTCAAATGATAAAGGTGCTCGATGGAAATTTGATATGACATGGAACTGGACTGGTAAACAACGTTTGCCTAATACAAGTATAAACCCAGGCCAATATCAATTAGGGGAATTTACAAATCCGTTTAGTCGTTTAAATGCTCAAGTTACAAAAGTGTTTTCTAAACAATTTGAAGTCTATTTAGGGGGCGAGAATATTTTAAATTATAAACAAGATAACCCTATTTTAGCAGCAGATGACCCATTTGGCGTGTATTTTGATAGCACTATTATACACGGGCCTATTCAAGGAGCTAATGTGTATGCTGGATTACGATTTAACATAGAATAACTTTAATATAATAAAAATGAAAAAAATAATAAACTTAATGTTTCTGTTTGCTGTTTTAACATTGTCGGCACAAGAAAAATCTAAAAGTAAATTGGTTGACGTAAGAGTAAGTGGTCAATGTGAAATGTGTAAAGCACGTATTGAAAAAGCAGCATTCAAAGTAAAAGGTGTGAAGTCAGCAGAATGGCACCAAGATGATAAGATGTTACATTTAATCATTAATGAATATAAAACAGATGTATTAACAGTACAAACTAAAATGGCTAGTATTGGTCATGATACAGAAGCTGTATTAGCAACAGATGAGGCTTATGGTAGTTTACATGGGTGTTGCTTGTATGATCGTGAGTTTAAAGTTGAAGCAAAATGTGATAAGGATTGTGATAAGCCTTGTTGTAAAAATAAAAAGACTGAAAGGTCATCTTGTTGTGCATCAAAATCTGATAAAAAAACAAGTTGTACATCTAAAAAGTAATACTTTTAAATAGGAGTAAATGTAAAAATCCCTAGTGCAATTTTGCTCTAGGGATTTTTTGAATAAAAGAAAGTTAGTTTACTTTTTAATAAATTGTTTTGTTGTGTTACTAGTGTTGTTTTTTACGACAATAAAGTACACACCGCTATTTAGTTTGCTAACGTTTATTGTTGATTTTATATCATTCAATTCACCATTCATTAGCACTTGGCCTAGAGTATTGATAATTCTATAAGTTGATTTGTTGTCATTTTTAGTGATTACATTTAAGTCATTTCCAGTTACTGGATTAGGGTAAATAGATAAACTTAATTCTGTAGTGTCTGAATTTATGTCACTAGAAATATCCATCCTTGTACTTCCAACACAGAAGCTGTTTATGTCTGTTGATGTGAATGATGCTCCTGAAGCTAAAATAACACCTGTAGCCGTAGTGGTTAATGTATAATTACCATTTCCATAACTACAACACATTCCGTCACCGTAAGAGTCTTTAAATTCTAAGGTATAACATCCAGCAGGCAAACAATTATCAATTGTTAAAGTGCTTCCATCACTTTCACTTCCATAAGTTCCTCCTGAAGTAACAATGCTTCCTGAACTATCTTTAATATTCCAGCTCGTTTCTTCGGGGTAATTGTCAAATTTGATTTTTAAAGTTGTATCAACACAAACCGGTTGGCAAGGAGCGCATGATGAACCACCACAATCTATACCAGTTTCATTTCCATTTTGAATACCGTCAGTACATGTAGGTGCTGGTGTGTTTGAGAAACAGAAGTTAGTTGTTTCTGAAGCACCAAAACTACCTCCAGATTTAATGTTGCCATCAGGACCAGTTATTGAGTAAGAACCGTTTCCGTAGTTACAGCATATACCATCACCATAAGCGTCATTTATTGTAAAAGTATAACAGTCATTAGGTAGACAAAAGGTTTCTGAGACTGTAGAGCCATCTGCATTAGATTTTGAATAAGTTCCAGATGCAACAGATGTGCCACTATCGTTTACCAAGGTCCAGCTTGTTTCTTCTGGGTAATTATCAAATGTAAGGCTAATGGTAACTTCATTATTAGCACATGTGGTTTGACACGGTGCACATGATGTGCCACCACAGTCTACGCCAGTTTCATCACCATTTTGAATGCCATCTGTACATGTAGGTGTTACAATTACAGCTCCACATTTATCTGATAATGCAAGGCTTCTTCTGCTTCCTCCAGCTTCTAAAACTGAACGCATTCTACTTTTTTGACCTTGAGTGAATAAGTTCATACATGAATCATCCGAATAGTCCATGTAGTTTTGAACCATATCTAAAGATCCGCAAGAAGTATGATTTGTAGCACAACCTCCGTTTGACGCATCAGATTCAGGTGTGTCTGATACAAAATCGTCAACACCACATCCGCCATCACCCCATATATGGCGTAAATTTAAATAATGACCTACTTCATGGGTTGCTGTTCTTCCTAAGTTAAACGGTGCAGTTGCAGTACCAGTTCTTCCAAAATATTGAGGGCTATTTACAACACCATCTGTAGCAGCACTTCCTCCAGGAAATTGAGCATACCCTAAAATTCCTCCTCCAATATTACATACCCATATGTTTAAGTACTTTGAGGTGTCCCAAGGATTAACTCCACCTTGTGATGATTTTTTCATAGCGTCATTTGTACCCCATGATGTCTTTGTGGTAGATTTTCTAGTGATACCAGTTGTTGGGTTTCCGTTAGGATCTATTGTAGTTAAACAAAATTCTATTTGTGTGTCTGCTGCTTGCGGCCAAATAGTGTTAGCGTCACTATTTGTACGTCTATAATCTTCATTTAAGACATCTATTTGTGATTGTATTTGTGCAGTACTTATGTTTTCTGCTGATGTTCTGTATAATACGTGAACTACTACAGGAATAGTAATAATATCACCATCAACTCTATTGGTTTGAGATTGCTCTATACGTTGTTGGGTGAATCTCTCAATGTCATTCATTCGTTGTTTTAATTCGGGGTCTTTTTGCATTCGGTATTCTAAGTTTTCCATTGAAGAGCAGTTACGTTCTTGGGCAAAAAAAATGCTTACAGTCAATAAGCATAATAGTAGTACAATTTTTTTCATGTTTATTTAGGTTTGGTTTTGTATACTATAGTTCCGTTTTTAATTAAAACGTTACCCATTATAATGGAAATATTTTGAGAATAGTTTTTTGAAATTTATAGTTTAATAGCTAATCATGAGAATATGTTGCATAAAAAAAAGCCCTCAATGTTACTTGAGAGCTTTTTATTTATAAGAGTTTGCTATTACATCATTCCTGGCATACCACCCATTGGCGGCATAGCAGGAGCGTCTTCTTTAATATCGATTAAGGCGCATTCTGTAGTTAAAATCATTCCTGAAACTGAAGCTGCATTTTCTAATGCAACGCGAGTTACTTTTTTAGGATCAATAATACCTGCCTTTAGCATATCAACATATTCGTCAGTTTTAGCATTATAACCAAAGTCTTTTTTGCCTTCTATAACTTTAGCACATATTACAGAACCTTCTTTACCAGCATTTTCAGAGATAGTTCTTAATGGCGCTTCAATAGCACGAGAAATGATATTGATACCAGTTTCTTCATCAGCATTTTCAGCAGTAATTTTTTCAAGAACTTTTTGAGCTCTTACTAAAGCAACACCACCACCAGCAATAATACCTTCTTCAACTGCAGCACGTGTAGCGTTTAAAGCATCATCAACTCTATCTTTCTTTTCTTTCATTTCTACTTCAGAAGCAGCACCAACATATAAAACGGCAACTCCACCAGCTAATTTAGCTAAACGTTCTTGTAGTTTTTCTTTATCATAGTCAGAAGTAGTCGTTTCAATTTGTGATTTAATTTGACTTACTCTTACTTTAATATTTTCTTCATCACCAGCACCATTTACAATTGTAGTATTGTCTTTGTCAATTGTGATTGTTTCTGCAGATCCTAACATTGATAAATCAGCATTTTCTAAAGAGAATCCTCTTTCTTCTGATATAACAGTACCGTTAGTTAAAATAGCGATGTCTTCTAACATAGCCTTTCTCCTGTCTCCAAATCCAGGTGCTTTAACTGCAGCAATTTTTAATCCACCTCTTAATTTGTTTACAACCAATGTAGCTAATGCTTGACCGTCAACATCTTCAGCAATAATTAATAAAGGTCTTCCTGATTGAGAAACTGGTTCTAATATTGGAAGTATTTCTTGTAAGTTAGAAATCTTTTTGTCAAATAATAATACATAAGGATTATCTAAAGTAGCAATCATCTTATCAGCATCTGTTACAAAATATGGTGATAAGAAACCTCTGTCAAATTGCATACCTTCAACAACGTCTACATAAGTATCAGTTCCTTTAGCTTCTTCAACAGTAATAACTCCTTCTTTTCCAACTTTTCCGAAAGCAGTAGCAATTAAATCACCAATTATTTCGTCATTGTTGGCAGAAATAGAAGCAACTTGTTTTATTTTTTCTGAATCAGAACCTACTTCTTTAGCTTGTTTTCCAAGTTCAACAACAATGGCCTCAACAGCTTTGTCAATTCCTCTTTTTAAATCCATAGGATTTGCGCCAGCAGCAACATTCTTAAGGCCTTCTTTTACGATAGCTTGTGCTAATACAGTAGCAGTAGTTGTACCATCTCCTGCAAGATCATTGGTTTTAGAAGCAACTTCTTTAACCATTTGAGCTCCCATATCTTCTAACGGATCTTCTAAATCAATTTCCTTTGCAACAGAAACTCCATCTTTAGTTACGGTTGGTCCACCAAAAGATTTTGAAATAATAACATTACGTCCTTTAGGTCCTAAAGTTACTTTTACTGCATTTGCTAATGCATCAACACCACGTTTTAATCCGTCACGTGCTTCAATATCAAATTTTATATTCTTTGCCATGTTTTTGTGTTTTTTAAATAATTGCTAAAATGTCGCTTTCACGCATCATCAAATAATCTGTTCCTTCTAATTTTAATTCAGTTCCGCCGTATTTTCCGTATAATACAGTATCGCCAATTTTTACAGTTAATGGTTCGTCTTTTTTTCCATTACCAACGGCTACTACAGTTCCTTTCTGAGGTTTTTCTTTAGCGGTGTCAGGTATAATTAATCCTGAAGCGGTAGTTGTTTCAGCAGCAGCTGGTTCTACAAGAACTCTATCTGCTAATGGTGTAATGTTTAAGCTCATTATATATGAATTTTATTTAATTTATTAATGTTGGTATGTAATAGTCAGAAATTGTACCAATTCTGTTATACTGACATTTTTTCACCCAAACCAAATATGTTATAAAAACAAAAAATGCCAACTGTTGAGGTTGGCATTTTTTGTTTTATATTTTGAGTAAAAATTACTCGTTGTCTTTTTTGTCAGTTGTAGAAACAGGTACGTCATTTGTTGTTGACACAGGAGTTTCTATTTGTTGGTCATTTGCACCGTCTAAAGCTTTAGAAGAAGCACCTTGATTACCAAAAATTGTAACGTTTGATAATAAGATTAAAACAATCATTAATATTCCTAACCACCATGTACTTTTGTCAAGGAAGTCAGTTGTTTTTTGAACACCACCAATTTGTTGTGACCCTCCTCCGAATGAAGAGCCTAAACCACCACCTTTTGGATTTTGCACCATGATTACTACAATTAGTAAAAAGGCAACGATCATTATAAGTACTAAAAAGATATTAAACATAACGGTATTATTATTTTGTATTATTGATTTCTATTTTTTCGATATCCGAAATTCGGTCTGCAAAGAAACTATTTTTTTC
>CAJXHW010000086.1 GCA_913054565.1 uncultured Kordia sp.
AAATTTAATTTCTCCCTTATTAATAATTTTATATTTAGAAAAAATTGCTTGACAATATTTCACTTATTTACCTGATAAGCTTTCGTATTTATAAGTATATTCAGAAAAATCAATACTCTTATGCGGATGAAACTCTTGAAATGCAACAACATCAGGAGATTCTTTTACCACAAACGTCTCAATAGACTTTTCAACTTCAGGTGTGATTATCCAATCATATAAATTGAATAATCTAACGTTATAACTCATTACCGACAAACTAGTATTTGTAGATTTTTCCGAAGATGAAAACTTATATAAAGTACTAATACTATCATAGCCCAACAACAAAACAATTAATGAAAGCAATAGCTGTCTTTTAACTTTTAACAACCAATACAAGCAAAAAACAGCGTTTAACACTAATAATACAGGTACAGATAAACTAAGTACTGAAAGTAATGAAAACGTTTTTGGCGGCACAAATGGCAGCAAATATGCTAATAGCAAAACCATAGCAAATATGCTGTTTACAAAGTAAATGATTTTATCTATGGCGTTTAATTGTTTCAACTGCTATTATAAATTAGTCTTTATCAGATTGAAATAAAAAAGCCTTTTCTTCTTTTGATAAACTTTCATAACCACTTTTGCTTATTTTATCTAAAATAGCATCTATCTGTTCTTGCTTTATGCGCTTTTTTTGATATATCGTTTTACCTGAGGCTCTTTTTTCAGATCTGGTTTTATGCACCGTTTTTAAGTTTGATGTTTTTTTAAATGAAAACCAAGATACTATTGTGGCCATTAACTTCTCAAAACCTTTAGCTATATCATTTCCTTTTTTTAACTGTGATGCATATATATACCCAAATAGAGCACCACCAATATGTGCTAAATGTCCGCCAGAATTTCCATAAGGAATTTGAATCAAATCAAGAACTACAAAAAACACTCCTAATTGCCATAATTTAACTCTAAATGTAAATATTGAAACCTCTGTTTGAGGTAATGATGCACACACAAAAATTAATACTGCCATTACAGAAGCTGAAGCTCCAACCAAATAACTTAATTGATTGTTAAAAACCGGAAACAAGTTATATGATATTAAAAACAGTGCTCCTCCTAGCAATGCTCCTAACAAATAAGTATTTAAAAAAAGTTTGGCATTAAAGCGGGTTAAAAATAGTTTTGACACATAATATAAGGTCACCATATTAAATAAAAGGTGTAAAAATCCTTGATGCAAAAATGAATATGTAAAAACTGTCCATGGCTTTGTTAACAAGTCTGAAAACTCTTTTGATAACACAAACCAATCATATAAAACGGAGGTTTTAAACAAAAAGCCCGTTAAGCCAAAAAACAGAAACACAATCAAATTGATTGCAATAAGTTTCTCTGCAACATTTAAGCTTTTAAACTTCGTTATTAATTCGTTCTTTGTCATTAATCCCAACGGTTCTTGTTAAACTGCGTTTTTTTCCAGTACAACATCATTAACAAACCTATCAATGCGCCCCCAATATGAGCCCAATACGCTGTGTTATTCGGGCTAAAAATAGAAATACCTGTTAATCCTGAAAAAACATCTAAACCTATTAAAACAGGAATGAAATACTTTGCCTTTACTGGTACAGGAAAAAACAATAGCATTAATTCTGAATTTGGAAACAACATTCCAAAACCTACTAAAAGTCCCATTATAGCTCCTGATGCACCAACGGCTGGAGCATTATAAACACCGTAAAAAGTTTCTAATGATTCCTGACTAACATATTTCAATATAGACGTATTGTAACTTCCTGTTTCTAATATTTTTGAAATATCTAAAGTACTTATACCCGCAGAAACTAAGTCAGTATACACACTTTCAAACTGAATATAATTAGCCAATGTATAAATTAAACTAGCACCTATACCTGCAGAAAAATAAAAAAACAGAAATTTAGTTTTACCCCAAACTTGCTCTAATGCACTACCAAACATCCATAACGCTAACATATTAAATAAAATATGATTTACACTAGCATGCATAAACATGGTGCTTACAAATTGCCATGGCATGAACAATTCATTCTTAATAAAGAACAACCCTAAGTATTGTGTTAAATTCACACCGTTTTGTGTTGCTACATATTTTGCAACAAAAAACAGCACATTTATAATAAGTATATGTTTAACAGTATCTGTTATTTTAATCATTATAGTAATTTTTTATCAAAATCATTAGTATTATAGGTTATGAAAATTGATTTATTTGTAGGAGTAATAGTCGGTTCCTTACATGCAAATAATCTATTTACTATATCCTCTTGCTCTTGTTTCGTTAAAGGTTTTCCACTTTTTATAGCAATACTTTTTGCCATTGATTTGGCAACCAATGTAGCATGTAAGCTATCATCTTCAATAGCACTTTCATCAACACAAGCTAACAAATCACTTATAATAAATGCAACTTGTTCATTTCGTATGGCTGCAGGTATCCCACTAATTTCAATTGCTTCATTTTCTAATTTAGATAACACAAAACCAGTATGTTCTAATACTGATTTAATATCGTTTAAAAAGGTTAACTCTTCTTTTGTAACATCAATAATGACAGGAAACAACAATTGCTGGCTTACAGCTTGATGCACTGTAATGTGCTGTAAAAACTCTTCAAACAGAATGCGTTCATGCGCACGGTGTTGATGAATAACCATCATCCCTGATTTTATCTTGCTTATGATATATTTGTTTTGAACCTGTAGGGTAACATGCTCCTGAACAACTTCATCAGACTCAAAAAAAGCCCCTGTTACTTCTTCTGATTCAACTTCAATTGTGGAAACATCTATGGAATCATGGGTCATTTTTGACTCTAAACCCACATACAATCCTTCCCAAGAGTCGTTATTCTTTTTAAAACTCATTTTTGGAATTCCCCCACCAGACATTGATTTTCCTTTTTGATCAGCTTCAAACGGATTGAACGATCTATCTACTTCAATTGTTGGGTTTGCAATATTTTTTCCTTGATAGGAATATGGTGTATCCATACTTGAATCACGTTGAAAATCAAGTATCGGTGCTATTTGAAACTGCCCTAAACTATGTTTAACCGTAGATTTGATGATGGCATACAAATCATGTTCATTATCAAATTTAATTTCTGTTTTTGTTGGATGAATATTGATATCAATAGTTTTCGGGTCTACCTGAAGGTATAAAAAATAACCAGGATTAGCTTTTTCCTTTAACAAACCATCAAAAGCAGAACTTACAGCATGGTTTAAATACGAACTTTTTATATACCTATCATTAACAAAAAAGAACTGCTCTTTACTACTCTTTTTTGCAAACTCAGGCTTCATCACAAAACCACTAATAGCAACTATTTCTGTATCTTCCGTAACAGGTACTAATTTTTCATTTGTCTTACCTCCAAATATATTTACAATACGTTGGCGGTAGTTTGATATTGGCAAATTAAAAACATCTGTTCCGTTATGGTATAAACTAAACGAAACATCTGCATGAACTAGAGCTACACGCTGAAACTCGTCAATAACATGGCGCATTTCTACCTGATCAGATTTTAAGAAATTTCGTCGTGCAGGAATATTAAAAAACAAATTTTTTACTGCTATAGAGGTTCCTGTAGGTGTAACCACAACTTCTTGTTCTGTAACTTTACTACCTTCAATTTTAATTAGCGTTCCTAAATCATCATCATCACGTTTGGTTTTCATCTCTACATGCGCAATTGCAGCAATAGATGCTAAAGCTTCACCTCTGAACCCTTTAGTGTTTAACTGAAATAAATCTTCCGCTGATGATATTTTAGACGTTGCATGACGCTCAAATGACAATCGCGCATCTGTAACACTCATCCCTTTACCGTTATCAATAACTTGAATTAATGTTTTACCAGCATCCTTTACAATTAATTGTATATTGGTTGCATTGGCATCAATAGCATTTTCTAGTAGCTCTTTAACTACTGATGCTGGACGCTGCACAACTTCTCCTGCTGCAATTTGATTAGCAACATGATCAGGTAATAACTGAATGATATCTGACATTAAAACAATTTGATATTATATTTATCTAAAATAAGAATTGCAATAGCAACTAGTAATACAAAGATAACGACTAGTCTGGTTTGTGATTGTTTTTGGTCTGTTTCTTTACTCACAGTTTTCCAATCATCCCTAAACGATGTTCTTTTTTTAAAGCTTCCTTTTATAGTAGTACCGTCTTTAGCACCATGATGCTTTTCATGTAACTTTTCTAAACGCTCTTTTCGCTCGTCATAATAACGGGGCTTAAACCCAAATGTTTTGTTCTTGTTTTGTTTAAAAAGCGTTGGAAGTCTCATAAAATTACACTGATGAATATTTTCAAAAATAATCATTTTACAGTAGATAACAGCCCGTTTAAATGCTAATTTTTGTTAAGAGAGAAACTCTGCAAAAACAAAAAAGCTGATTTTTAATTAAAATCAGCTTTTAAATCTATTCTAAAAACAACAAACAGTTAATATGCTTTTAATGTTGCCATTTTAATTGCAGCTACAGCTGCTTCTGTTCCTTTGTTTCCATGAATTCCTCCTGACCTATCTATTGCTTGCTGCAAAATATTATCTGTCAACACACAAAAGATTACCGGAATATCGCCTTGAGTATTCAAATCCATTATTCCTTGTGCAGTACCACTACATACAAAATCAAAATGTTTAGTTTCTCCTTGAATAACACTTCCTACAGCAATAACAGCATCTACATTTAGTTTCTGTATCATTTGCTTGCATCCAAAAGGCAATTCAAACGTTCCTGGCACATCCCAAATTGTAATATTTTCCTCATTAACACCGTTTTCCAATAAGGTTTCAATAGCACCTTGTTTTAAACCTTCGGTTATTTCAGGATTCCACTCAGAAACAACAATCCCAAATCGAAAATTTTTCGCATTTGGGATTGTGTTTTTATCGTATGTTGATAAATTTTTATGTATTGTAGCCATATTACTTTGCTTGCGCTTTTCCTAATAGTGCATCAACTTTTCCTACTTCTAATGATGTTGGAAACTCTTCTTTAATTCTGGTTAGGTACTTTGCAGCAACTTCGTTTTCACCTAAATCTAACGCTACAACTGCAGCCTTATATAAAAATTTTGGTGTACTGTAATCATTAGTCGTCGTTGCCAATGCTTTTTCATAATGAGTTAAAGCATCTTCTAATTGGTTTAACTGTACAAAAGCATCAGCTACCCCACCTTTAGCATTAGCTGCTAAAATTTCATCATCAGAACTAAAGTTATCTAAATACGTTACTGCATTTTGATAATCATTCATGTTTAAGTAAGCCATTCCTGCAGTATAGTTCGCTAAATTTCCTGCTTTTGTTCCACTATAATTTTCAATAACATCTAACAGTCCTAATTTTCCTTCACCTCCATTAAGAGCTAAATTAAATAAAGAATCTTTTGCCGTTCCTGTAGCATTTACAGCTTGTGCAAAATAAAACTCGGCTTTATATGCGTCATTTGACGCTTCTGCTTCATTAGGCTCTTGAATAAATTTACCATAAGCCATATATAACAATACACTTAACGCAATTACCCCTACAACACCAAAAATATATTTCTGATTAGCAGCAACCCATTCCTCAGCTTTGTTAGCAGATTCATCTAATGTATTAAAAACCTCTTCAGTTGTACTTTCTCCTTCTACGTATCCATCTACGTCATTTGTTAAGTCGTCATTTAAAACCTCTTCAACCTTCTCTTTTGGTTTTCTATATCCTCTTTTCTTATATGTAGCCATAATCTATATTGTATGTCGAGCAAAAATATAATTTTTCTTTTAATATTAATACTAATGTTTTGATATTTTTCAATAATTTGCAAACCGCTTATTTATTCAACAATTGAAGCCTATTTACCCCATGATTTTGCAACGCATTTCTTTATTGAATTACAAAAACCTTGAATCTGTTTCTTTTGACTTTAACGATAAAATAAACTGTTTTGTTGGCAATAACGGCGTTGGAAAAACCAATGTATTAGATGCTATTTATCATTTATCATATGGCAAAAGTTATTTTAACCCAATTGCATCACAAAACATTAACCACGACTCAGATTTCTTTGTTATTGACGGAGAGTATTTAAAATCTGAGAGGCACGAAAAAATAGTAGTTAGTTTAAAAAGACAGCAAAAAAAAGTCATTAAGCGCAATGGAAAAAATTATGATCGTTTTTCTGACCATGTTGGATTCCTACCTTTAGTTATCATCTCACCAGCAGACAATGACCTTATAAGTGAAGGGAGTGAAACTCGTAGAAAGTTTATTGACAGTATCATCTCACAATCCAACAAAGCATATTTAACAACATTAATTAAATACAACAAAACGTTATCTCAACGCAACTCATTACTCAAATATTTTGCTTCAAACAACACCTTTAATGCAGATACGCTAGCTGTTTATAATGAGCAATTGTCGGAATTCGGACAAACAATACATGAAACTAGAAAAGAATTTATTCATGTTTTCACACCTATTTTCTTAGAGAAATATAGTGAGTTAAGTAATAATAATGAAAACGTTACATTAGACTACAAAAGTCAATTACACGACATGACTTTTCAAGCATTACTTGCTGGGAATTTACAAAAAGATAAAATTTTACAATACACCTCAGTTGGTACACATAAGGATGATTTGGTTTTTGGAATTTCTGAACACCCCATAAAGAAATTTGGAAGTCAGGGACAACAGAAATCATTTTTAATAGCTTTGAAATTAGCACAATTTGATTTTTTAAAGCAGCAAGCTGGCATAAAACCCCTACTTTTATTAGATGATATTTTTGATAAGTTAGACGAAAATAGAGTCAGTCAACTCATTCGATTAGTAAATAAAGATGAATTTGGGCAAATTTTCATCTCTGACACACATGCTGAACGCACCGAAAACATCATTCAAAAAACCAATAAAAGTTATCAAATTTTTAAATTATAAGAACATGAAAATTTTATACAGTCTACTTCTTATTATTGTAACAAGTTGCTCCAATAACATTACCCAGGACGATTTACAAAACCTAAATGGATACTGGGACATAGAAATGGTAGAGTCTGAAGCTAAAAAAATTACAAAATTTGGCGTTAATTCAACTATCGATTTTTATTATTTGAACCATAATAACAAAGGGTATCGAAAAAAAGTAAAACCTGATTTTAGTGGAAAATACAAAACGAATAATATTAAGGATAGTATCATTATTACTCATAAAAATGAGCAATTTACCATACATACATCAACGCCTTTAGATTCATGGGATGATATTATTATTGAGCTTACTCCCAAGAAATTAATTTTAAAAAATGACAAAGGGGTTCTTTTTCATTACAAAAAACATGAGAAATACAATTTTTAAAAATGGCAAAAAGAAATAGAGATAATATTAGTTTAAGCGATGCTTTACAAGGGT
>CAJXHW010000087.1 GCA_913054565.1 uncultured Kordia sp.
ATTGCGTAACTACATGAGTGAGCAAGTAGATTTTGCTCGAGATAATGGCTATGTACAAACTGTATTAGGCAGACGTCGTTATTTAAAAGACATTAACGGAAGTAATGCCATTGTTCGTGGTGCCGCAGAACGCAACGCCGTAAACGCCCCTATACAAGGTAGTGCTGCAGATATTATAAAAATAGCCATGATTAATATTCATAAAAAGCTTGAATAAGGTAATTACAAAACAAAAATGCTTTTACAAGTACATGATGAATTGGTATTTGATGTAGTAAAAGAAGAGCAAGAAAAATTGACCAAAATGGTACAACATGAAATGGAAAACGCTTTTAAAATGGCTGTACCTTTAGATGTTGAATCTGGAATTGGTGAGAATTGGTTAGAGGCACATTAAACTACACATTTCACAAATATCCCTAACCCACTCCTATCCTGCATTTTAAAATAAAGTAGGTCAGGTTTGTATAATGAATTAATAGTTGTACTTTTGCAAACTCTTTCGAGAGTAAGGAATGTTTAATAATTAAAAAGAATTAGTGTGGATACATTAAGCTACAAAACTATTTCAGCCAACAAGAACACCGTTAATAAGGAATGGGTTTTAGTTGATGCTGAAGGTCAAACGTTAGGTAGAATGTCTTCTATAGTTGCAAAACTTATTAGAGGAAAATTTAAACCTAATTACACACCTCATGTTGATTGTGGAGATAACGTTATTGTTATCAATGCAGAAAAAATCATCTTATCAGGTAAAAAATGGACGGACAAAAGTTACATCCGTCACACAGGTTACCCTGGAGGTCAAAAATCTTTAACTGCTACTGAGTTGTTCGAAAAGGACCCTACTCGTTTAGTGGAAAAGTCAGTAAAAGGAATGTTACCTAAAAACAAATTAGGTGCTGCTTTATTCCGTAATTTAAAAGTCTATGCAGGGGCTGAGCACAATCAAGAAGCTCAAAAACCTAAGACGATTAACCTTAACGATTACTTATAATGGAAGTTATACACAAAATCGGACGTAGAAAAACAGCTGTAGCAAGAGTTTACCTTTCGGAAGGAAATGGTAAAATTACAGTAAACAAAAAAGAAATGAACACGTACTTCCCTACAGGAACTTTACAGTACAAAGTTATGCAACCTTTAGTTTTAACTGAAAATGCAGAAAACTTTGACATAAAAGTAAATGTTTACGGAGGAGGTATCACTGGTCAAGCTGAAGCAATTCGTTTAGCTATTTCTCGTGCAATGTGCGAGTTAAACGAAGAAAACAGAGGCGTTTTAAAACCAGAAGGTTTATTAACTAGAGACCCAAGAATGGTTGAGCGTAAGAAATTCGGACAGAAGAAAGCGCGTAAGAAATTCCAATTCTCGAAACGTTAATATTTCGTACTGGATTTATTCAGTATTATCAAAATTTAAAAAACTTGTTGTCGTTGCTTTGGGTCACACCAAAGGGTTAGTTTAGCATCTAAATGATTACGTGTAATTATTGCTACTACAACGAAGAACGTAAACTATTACAAAAATGGCAAATAACATAGAAGTAAAAGAATTACTTGAGGCAGGTGTACATTTCGGACACATGACTCGCAAGTGGGATCCTAACATGGCACCATATATCTATATGGAGCGTAATGGAATTCACATTATCAACTTATATAAAACTGCTGCAAAAATCGAAGAAGCAAACAATGCTTTAAAGAAAATTGCTGCATCTGGTAGAAAGATTTTATTCGTAGCTACCAAAAAACAAGCAAAAGATATCGTAGCTGAAAAAGCAGGTGCTGTAAATATGCCTTATATTACAGAAAGATGGCCTGGTGGAATGCTAACCAACTTTGTTACTATCCGTAAAGCTATTAAAAAAATGGCTACTATTGATAGAATGAAGAAAGACGGTACTTTCATGACTTTATCTAAAAAAGAACGTTTACAGGTTGACCGTTTAAGAGCTAAATTAGACAAGAACTTAGGTTCTATTGCTGATATGACTCGTTTACCTGGAGCACTTTTTGTTGTTGATATTAAAAGAGAGCACATCGCTATCAAAGAAGCACAAAAATTAAACATTCCTATTTTCGCAATGGTTGACACAAACTCTGACCCAAGACAGGTTGATTTTGTAATACCAGCTAACGATGATGCTTCTAAATCTATCAACAAGGTATTAAGCCATGTTACTGAAGCCGTTTCTGAAGGATTATCTGACAGAAAAGCTGAAAAAGATTCTAAAAAGGATGACACAAAAGACGCTCCTAAAGCTCAGGCTGCGGAAGCAAAAGTTGAAACTCCAACAGAAGAAAAATAATAATAGTATAAAAGTAGCCTGACTTTATACCAAAAGTCAGGCTATTTAATTTTAAAAACATACACGATGAAAATTACTGCTGCTGACGTAAAAAAATTAAGAGATGCTACTGGTGCCGGAATGATGGATTGTAAAAAATCATTAGTTGAGGCTGAAGGAAATTTCGACAAAGCATTAGATATATTGCGTAAAAAAGGGCAAAAAGTTGCTGCAAAAAGAGCCGACAGAGATTCTTCAGAAGGTGCTGTTATCGCAGTAGTAAACAACGATGCAACTCAAGGAGCTGTTGTTTGCTTAAACTGTGAGACTGACTTTGTTGCTATGAACGATGATTTTGTAAAATTAGCAAAAGACTTCGCTAACTTAGCATTAAATTATGACACAAAAGAAGAATTTTTAGCTGCTGACTTCAATGGAATGACTGTTGCTGAAAAATTAATAGAACAAACTGGAGTAATTGGTGAGAAAATTGAAATTGGAGGGTTTAAGAAATTAAATGCACCATATGTAGGATCTTACATCCATGTTGGAAACAAAATAGCTTCAATCGTTGGATTATCTGCTGCAGTAGATAAAGCTGATGTTTTAAGTAAAGATTTAGCTATGCAAGCTGCAGCAATGGGAGCAACTACTTTATCTTACAAAGATTTTACACCAGAATTCGTAGCCTCAGAAACTGAAGCAAGAATTGCTGTTATTGAAAAAGAAAATATTGAATTAGGTCGTTTAGGAAAAACTCTTAAAAACGTACCTAAATATATTTCAATGGCACAATTATCTGATGATGTTTTAGCTAAAGCTGAAGAAGCTGCCAAAGCTGAATTGGCTGCAGAAGGAAAACCAGAAAAAATCTGGGATAGAATTCTTCCTGGGAAAATGGAACGTTTTATTTCTGATAACACAACTCTTGACCAAGAGCAATGTTTATTAGACCAAGAATTTATTAAAGAAGCTAAGCAAAATGTTGCCGAATATGTGAAATCATATGGTGATGTATCTGTTACCGCTTTTGAAAGAGTATCTTTAGCATAAGGACTCTCTCATTATAAATACAAATTAAAGCTTCTCAGAAATGAGAAGCTTTTTTTATACAACAGCACTATATACACTCAATTTTTCTTATTTATTCATCATTAAATATTGAAAAAAAGGAATTCAAATGTATATTTGCACAAATCATACACAATTATGCACTACAAAAGAATCCTTTTAAAACTATCCGGAGAAGCCTTAATGGGTGAACGTCAATATGGTATTGACCCTAAAAGATTAGCAGAATACGCTAAAGACATCAAAGAATTAGTAGAAAGAGGTATTGAAGTAGCTATAGTAATTGGTGGCGGAAACATCTTTAGAGGTGTTGCAGGTGCAAGTAATGGAATGGACAGAGTTCAGGGTGATTATATGGGAATGCTGGCAACCGTAATTAATGGTTTAGCATTACAAAGTGCACTTGAAGATGCAGATGTTCAAACAAGACTACAAACCGCCATTAAAATAGAAGCTATTGCAGAGCCTTATATTAAAAGACGAGCAACCAGACATCTTGAAAAAGGACGTGTTGTTATTTTTGGTTCAGGAACTGGAAATCCGTATTTCACCACAGACTCAGCAGCAGTATTAAGAGCAATTGAAATAGATGCTGATGTAATTTTAAAAGGAACACGTGTTGATGGTATTTACAGTGAAGATCCTGAAAAAAATCCAAATGCTAAAAAATACGACTACATTACATTTGATGACGCCATTAAAAAAGGCTTAAAAGTAATGGACATGACGGCATTTACATTAAGCCAAGAAAACAACTTACCAATTGTAGTATTTGATATGAACACTAAAGGAAACCTTCTTAAAGTTGTTTTAGGAGAACAAATAGGAACTAAAGTAAATAACTAATATATTTGGCTTAATTCTTGATTTAAATCAAGAAAAAACTTAATTAACCATACCCCAGCCTAGCGGGATAAATTTTTTAACTTATGAAAGAGATTAATTTTATTATTGACAGTGCAAAAGAAGGAATGGATAATGCACTAGTGCATTTAGAAAAACAACTGCGTATTATTAGAGCAGGAAAAGCATCCCCTGCAATGTTAAGTAGTGTTATGGTTGATTATTACGGATCTGCCACTCCTCTTTCTCAAGTTGCTAATGTAAATACACCAGACGCAAGAACAATAACTGTACAGCCTTGGGAGAAAAATTTAATTCAAGAAATTGAAAAAGCAATTATGCTTGCCAATTTAGGATTCAACCCGATGAATAACGGTGAAAGCATTATTATAAACGTCCCTGCACCTACTGAAGAAAGAAGACGCGAATTAGCCAAACAAGCAAAAGGTGAGGCTGAAGACGCAAAGGTTGTTGTTAGAAACAACAGAAAAGAAGCCAATAATGAAATTAAAAAACTAGATGATGTTTCTGATGACATGAAAAAAGATGCCGAAGCATCTGTTCAAGTGTTAACTGATGATGCCGTTAAAAAAATAGACGAAATATACGCGCTTAAAGAAAAAGACATCATGACGGTTTAAAACCCCATACACACATATATAAAAAAAACGGCTTAGTAAGCCGTTTTTTTTATCCCAAAACTTAACCAAAAATATACATTCAAAATACCTACCTTTGTCATCCTAACAAACTGAGATGACAAAATTATTTAGCGTTGGTTTTTGGGCCGCAGTGGCTCGCATGATTTTAAAAAATAGAATAATAATTCTTCTTCTATTATCTCTTATAACAGCTGCCCTTTCTAGTCAGTTTAAAAACATGCGCTTTACATACACCGAAGCCAACTTACTACCAGATGACCACTCTGTAAACAAAGAATACTTTGAATTTTTAGATAAATTTGGAGAAGAAGGTAACTTAATTATTTTAGGAATTCAAGACGATTCCTTTTTTACTCCTGAAAAATTCAATGCTTGGAATGATTTAGCAAAAGATTTAAATACTCATAACGACATTTCATTAGTTGTTGGTGTTGGTAACATACAAACTCTTAATAGAAATGATAGTTTAAAAGCTTTTGACTTAAAATCATTAGTTGCCAACAAAATTACAACTCAATCTGAACTAGACAAACTTAAAACAAGGCTATACTACAACCTGCCTTTTTATAATAAGTTTTTATATAATTCAGAATCTAACACCTTTAGAACTGCCGTTTACATAAATAAAGCTATTGTAAACAAGCCTGCTCGAAAAGAGTTAATTGAAAATTTTATAATACCGAAAATAGACGCGTTTAATAAAACACACAACTTAAGAGTACACGTATCTGGCATGCCTTATATTAGAACGTTAAACTCTAAAACTATAATTGGCGAAATTTCGTCTTTCATATTAGCTGCATTAGGGGTTACAGGATTTATATTCTTTTTATTTTTTAGATCTTTCAGAGCCACCTTTATATCGTTATTTACAGTAGTTATTGGTGTATCGTGGACTTTTGGCTTTCTTGGTTTATTACAATATGAAATAACCGTTTTAACCGCAATCATCCCTCCACTTATTATTGTTATCGGAATACCAAACTGTATCTTTTTAATAAACAAATACCAGTCAGAGGTAAAAAAACATGGTAATCAAGCCAAATCATTACAGCGGGTTATAACTAAAATTGGTAATGCTACATTAATGACCAATGTAACAACAGCTGCTGGTTTTGCAACCTTTATATTAACAAAAAGTGATTTGTTAAAAGAATTTGGTGTTGTAGCATCATTAAGTATTTTGTCAATTTTTGTTATTTCACTATTACTAATACCAGTTATTTATAGTTTCATGCCCTTACCAAAGGAAAAGCATTTAAAACATTTGAATAAAAAATGGATAGATGGTTTTGTAAATTGGATGGTACACATGGTGAAAAACAAACGCATTACCATTTATGCAGGTGCTGTACTTTTACTGATAGTAAGCATGATTGGTATTTTTCAAATAAAAGTTACAGGAAGCCTGATTGAAGATATGCCTAAAGACACCGACTTTTTTAGAGATATACGTTTTTTTGAAAAAGAGTTTGACGGAATAATGCCTGTAGAGTTTATGATAGATACCAAACGTAAAAAAGGAGTTATGAAATTAGCAACTTTAAAACGTATGGAAAAACTTGAAGAAGCCATTAATGAAATTCCTGAATTATCAAAACCCATGTCAGTTGTAGGCTTAGTAAAATACGCAAAACAAGCCTACTATAATGGTAATCCGAAATATTATCAGCTACCAACAACACAAGAAAAAAACTTTATATTTTCCTATGCAAAAAATGCAAATGGCGATAGTGACTTAATGAAGAGTTTTGCTGATAGCACCGGACAATATGCAAGAATAACAACATTTATGAAGGACATTAGTACCGACAGAATGGAAGCTATTGAAACACAATTAAAGCAAAAAATTTCCTCTATTTTTCCTGAGGAACGCTATACCGTAATCATGACAGGTAAAGCACTCGTTTTTCAAAAAGGAACAAAATACTTGAGGAATAATCTATTTTTATCACTGGGGCTTGCCATAGTAATTATTTCCTTATTTATGGCTTATATGTTTCGTTCGGCACGTATGATTGTGGTATCACTAATACCAAACCTACTTCCATTAGTTATTACTGCTGGGCTAATGGGATATTTAGGCGTACCTATAAAACCATCTACAATATTAGTTTTCAGTATAGCATTTGGTATATCTGTAGATGATACAATTCATTTTTTAGCAAAATACAGACAAGAACTACAAACGCATCATTGGCAAATTAGAAAGTCAGTTTATGCATCAATACGAGAAACTGGTGTAAGTATGTTTTATACGTCAATTGTATTATTCTTTGGATTTTCTGTGTTTACAATATCAAGTTTTGGTGGTACTGTTGCGTTAGGAGGGTTGGTTTCAGCCACATTGTTACTAGCAATGTTAGCTAATTTATTATTACTCCCATCATTACTATTGTCTTTAGAGCGAAATATTGCTAATAAAGCAGTTCTTAAAGAACCAAGTCTTAAAATAATCCCTGAAGATGAGGATGAAGAAGACATATAAAAAAAGCGCTAGTAAACTAGCGCTTTTACCCCAA
>CAJXHW010000088.1 GCA_913054565.1 uncultured Kordia sp.
CTTTTTTAATAAAAGAAATTGAAACCTATAATTACATGTTTCAAATTCACAAAGCTATAGGCGACTCTAAGAAAGCATTAGAATATTTGGAGCTGTTTAGCAAAAAAGACAAAGAACGTTTAGATCAAGAAAAGGCAAATAAAATACTAGAACTACAAACAAAGTTTGAAGTTGATAAGAATGAACTTTTAGCAGAAAATGCACTTAAAGAAAAAACCATTGCCGAGGAAAAAAGCAGACAAAACAAAAACTATTTTATTGGAGCAACATGTATAGGAATCTTAATACTGTTTTCATCATTAATGTTTTATGGAAAAAATAACGCAAAGAAAAAGGCTGAATTGATAAGTTTAGAGTTAAAAGAAACTCAAAAAAGATTAGCACTTGAAAAACAATATAGACACTCAGAATTGAAAGCATTAAAAGCACAAATGGATCCTCATTTTATTTTTAATGCCCTAAACTCTATACAAGAATATATTATTTTAAATCAGAAAAATCTTGCAAGTGATTACCTAGGCAAGTTTGCAGATTTAATGCGGAAGTATTTAAACCATAGTGACAAACGAGCTATAACATTAAGTGAAGAAGTAGATTGTTTACAAATGTATTTGGAATTAGAGGCGATACGTTTTGAAGAAAAACTAGAGTATTCTATAACAGTTGATGAAACCCTAAATGCAGAAGGGATAAAAATACCAACAATGCTTATTCAGCCCTATGTAGAAAACGCCTTAAAGCACGGATTGTTGCATAAAAGGAATGATAGAAAGTTGTTAATTTCTTTAAACAAATCACTTGAAGACCAAGTTCTTATCTGCATTATAGAGGATAATGGGGTTGGGCGTAAAAAAGCAGAAGAGTTTAACAGTAAGAGAAGTATTTTACATAGGTCATTTGCTACAAAAGCAACAGAAAGTAGGCTAAAACTATTGAATTATGGTAGGGAAAAACAAATTGGAGTAGCTTATGAAGATTTATTTGATAATGCAGAAACAGGTATAGGAACCAAAGTAATAATATCTATTCCATATAATATAGCTTAATATGAAAGCAATTATAATAGACGATGAGCGCAAAGCCAGAAACGTTTTAAAAATTTTAATAGAAGAAAATTGTCCTAAGATTACGGAAGTTTTTGAAGCAGAAGATTTACTGTCTGGAGTAGAAATGATTAAAAAAGAACAACCACGATTGGTGTTTTTAGATATTGAAATGCCAGAGCATTCGGGGCTAGAAATACTTAATTTTATAGATAAAAAAGACTTTAATTTTGAAATTATTTTCACCACAGCCTATAGTGAATATGCAATTCAAGCTTTTCAACTTTCAGCAATAGATTACTTACTTAAACCTGTACGGCCAAAAATTGTTAAAGAAGCTGTAGATAAAGCTCTAACCTTTATTGGTTCATCGCAAATAAGCACAAAACTAGAAGAGCTTAAAGAAAGCTTAGCAGCTACAAATTTTAGTAAAATAGGTTTGCCTTTTTCAGACGGTATAAAATTTGTTGATTTTAAAGACATTATTATGCTTGAGGCTGATGGTATGTATACAAAAATAGCCACAACAGCATCAGAAATATTAGTAAGTAAACCTTTAAAGCATTTTGTAGAGTTATTACAAAATCAAAAACAATTCTATAAACCCCATCGTTCCTATCTTATTAATCTGTCATTTATTAAAGAATATATTAAGAAAGATGGGGGGTATATTATTATGGATAACGATAAAACAGTGTCAGTTTCAAAAGACAAAAAAGAAGAGTTTCTGAACATTGTTCAAAACATAGGATAGTCTGATTTAACATGTTATAAAAACATGTTTTTAAACCGAATAGCGTCAATCGTTGTTCGGTTTTTTTAATTCAGAAACTGAAAACAGCATTTCAGAAACTAGCAATGCTCCACAATGTTGTTAGACCGCATATTTGCAGTACTAATCAATCATTTATAAAAGTATATGAAACAATTAACTGTAATAATAACATTTTGCTTATCAATAGTTTGTACTGCAGTATTTGGCCAAGAAAGTCAAAATGAAATTTTAGAAAATTTTGAATCAGGAAAATATTCGGTTTATAAGTTAGATGCCAAAAAGAAGTTTGTAAAAGTAAACAAAGCATGGCCTTTAGAAATCACAAAAAATGGCTCAAGCGTTTCAAAAGTATTGGTGAAAAGGGCGGGTATATTAGATGAGGTTTTTGAGGCAGATGTAGCAGGGTATCCTGCATATTTTTCGTTTAAAAATTTTCGATTATCCTTTATTAAAAACTACGCAGTTTACTATGAATGGAACGGAAAACAAGAAGCAAAAACAAAGTATATTTTAGTAAAACCAGGTGGAGGTTTTAGCGGAAAATTAGAGTCTGTAAATAAAAATATTGCTGCTTATGCAGTTGCGACATTTAAAAACCAAACTAGCGCTCGTGCAAATGTAAAAGAGCAAAAGGCAGAATTGGCTGAAGCAGAAAGACAAAAGAACTCGTTGCAAAATAAACCTGTAACTAAAATAGATATACAATTAATATCAAAGCCTACTAAGGTAGCCCACTTTAGTGAGGCAATCAAATATGGTGTTGTTGCAACATTAAAAGACGGTACAGTATTAAAAACACCAAACTTAGGGGGTAAAATTCCATGGGAAGATTTTATACTTACAAATAAAGGTTGCAGCAATACAATAGATGAAGTAAGGGTTGATGAAAACGCAAGTAAACTACCTAATGATCAGATAACAATAAGCGTTACAGCTAAATATCATCCAATATTAAAAGCATTAAAAAATATTAGTACAACTAATGATGTAAGTATAGTTGTAAATCAAAATGGATTTTGGGGTTGGGAGCGGCATAAACACATGACGGTTTTTCAAGGTGTAGACGGTCAGCATGCAGGAAGAGCAGACAATTTAGTTATTAAAGTTAAAACCGTAAGCCATAAACAAACGGGCTCTAAAATCAATAAAATTGAAATATATAACACTACAGATAATAAGCTTGTAGCTAGGTATAAGTTATTACCTCAAACAGAACTTATTGTAAATGCAAAAGGTGGTCAAGGTGACGATGGAAGAAAAGGCCGTAAAAGTGAAAGTGCAGGAGGTAATGGAGGTAATGGAGGTGCAGGTGGAAATATAACTCTAATAAAAGATCCTTCTGTAAGCAAGCTAAACATTACAATTAATAATTCTGGAGGTAGAGGAGGAAATGGTGGCTCACCATATTACAGCACTGGTGTAAAAGGAAACAATGGTGTTTCTGGAAGCAATGGAAGAATAATCAATCAAACAAAAAGTGTAACACTAAAATTTTAATATCAAAACCAATTTAAAAATGAAGAAACAATCAGTATTTACAGCTGTTTTAAGTTTGTTCCTAATGATAGGAATTAATAATACAGCAGAGGCTCAATTTAGTAAAAAGTTAAAAGCTGCAAAAAGCGCTATGAAACTTGGGAAGAAAAAAACTAGTAAAGGTGGTGGAAGTGGTAGCTTTTCTAGTTTTAATAACGAAACTGATGATTTGGGAATCACAGGAGAGTATTTTTCGTTAAATGATTCTAAAGCTTATGGATTCAGATTTGTTAAAGAGTCTGAAGGAAAAATAGTAAATAAACTACACTATTTTGAAAAAAAAGGGGATGAACCACAATTAAAACTACAGTTAAAAGAAACATATTTCACAAAACACAATGTAAAATTGTTTTTTAAATGGATGTCTGCAAGTGCCTCTGGTTATGTAGAAGTAATTGAGGTTGCTCCTGGTGTTTTTGCACAAATAAAAAGCGATAGAAGCTTAAACAATGCAGATCTTCCAGTGGCTTTAAATGCAAAAAGAACAGTTGTAGATATTATGGCAAAAAATAAAGCTGACTTTGATACTTGGGATATTGAAACAGGACAGGCAAAAGTTGACATGATTTTGACAACACTTAAATCTGCTAATTCCGACAAGGTTAAAAAGAAGTTACTGCGATTTGATGCTTATAAAAATTATAAAGGGAAAATAGCGTTTGCTAAGGGAACAAACTATTTAAAAAACTCAAGGAACAACCAGCCAACAGAAAAAGTAGCAAATTTCATTACTAAAAGAGAATTAGGAGCTACAGTTGCTTACAAACCTTATTTTGAAGTGCCTTTAGCACAATCACATCCTGGAGCTTGGTTTAATGTGACTTATGAAATGAATGGGGTAAAAACTGACAGGGAAGTGCTTAGAAAATCAAGTACTAAATTTTCAAAAAATATTCCTCAATATGATAGTGAACAAGACAAGTTCTACTGGCAATGGTCAAAAGTATTATTAGATACATCAAATAATAGAGCAGATTACGCATTTTTAGAATTATTACGTCAGACGCAAGATAATTTAAAAGCAGGACAAACATACGATGTGAAAATTACAGTTTGGGCATTTAAAGATGGAGAAAACATTGACCAAGTAGCTTCAAGTACAATTCAATTAGAATATACTTCAGGAGCTAATGGAACCGAAAAATTATTATTTGACCCAGTTAAAGGGTGGGTAACAATTTTAGAAGATTATTTAGACGAATAATATCTTATAAAACTTAAAAAAGCAGAAACTAAGTTTCTGCTTTTTTACTTTTGTAAGTTTTGGGGTAAAGTTTTTTTGTGGTTAAACTTTATAGAAAACAGAATTACTTTTTGGGGAATAATTTTGTTTATCATTACTGTAAACTTACTACCTATTTCTTGATATTTTTTATAATTTGTTGTGAACTGTCTCTTTTTTGTTGTGTAACAAAAATTATAATAGGTTATCAAATCGTTAATTATTCGTTATATTTTTTGTCAAAGCTGTGTTTTACAATGTTATTTAATGCGTGATTCTTATTTTAATTTTTGTACCTTTAAGTACCTCTTTCAATTATTTTAAAAATGTTTAAACAGCTTATAAACCTATTTTTTCCTAAAGTTTGTGTTGGTTGTAAAAATATTTTAGTAGAGCAGGAAGAGGTTATGTGTGTGTATTGTTTACATGAATTACCGCTCACAAACTTACATGTAAACAACTCAAAATTAATTTGTGAAGTCTTTTACGGATCGGTTGAATTGCAACACGCAACAGCATTGTTTTATTATCCCAAAAAAGGAGTAGTTAGACAGTTAATTCATCATTTAAAATATAAAAACCAAAAGCATATTAGTTGTTTTTTGGGTAAATGGTTAGGTTTTGAACTGAAAAATTGTGACTATTACAATGATATAGATGTTGTTATACCTGTACCGCTTCATAAGAAACGAATGCGTCAAAGGGGTTACAATCAAGTTGAAGGTTTTGCTAAGGAGTTGGCCTTGAACTTGGAAGCAGATTTTAATGATGTAACCCTATTGAGAAATAAAAATTCAAGTACACAAACAGTAAAAAACAGATTGACACGTTGGAAAAATGTTCAAACGATATTTGAAGTTACAGATGTAAATACATTACAAGAAAAGCATATTTTATTGGTTGATGATGTGATTACAACAGGAGCAACCATAAAGGCCTGTGTGACAGAGCTGCAAAAAATTAAAGGTGTTAAGTTAAGTTTAGCAGTTATGGCATACACGCAATAATTGGTAACAATAACTTAATAAAAAGCTTACATTCAATATAGTTTTCTAAACTAATATTGCAGTGTAGTTTTTTGTGGAAAATTATAATGAGTTTATTTGGGTAAAAGCAACGTGTAATGCGTTGCTTTTTTTATACCTGGCAATTTAACTTGCTTTGATTGACAAATGATTAAATATGTTGTTAATTTGTATCTCGTTATACTCATAACTCAAATGAAAAAATTACTCGTTATAATATCGGTCATATGTATTTGTATTGCAAGTTGTGCAAAAAAAGGAAGGCCTTCTGGAGGAGAAAAAGATATTGAACCACCAGTAATGCTTAGTGCTACACCTAAAAATTATAGCACTAACTTTAATGGAAATGAAATTAAAATAGTATTTGATGAATATGTTAAGTTAAACGACATTAGCAAACAGCTGATTATTTCACCTCCAATGAAAATAAAGCCTTTAATCAGCCCACAGTCTGGTGCTAGTAAATATGTAAAAATTAAAATATACGACATATTACAGCCTAACACCACCTATTCATTTAATTTTGGTAAAAGCATAGTTGATAATAATGAAGGGAATCCATACCAGTATTTTAAATATGTTTTTTCAACTGGTAAAACAATAGATTCGTTACAGTTAAAAGGAAGTATAAGAGATGCCTTGTCAAAAACAGCAGACTCCTTTGTGTCTGTATTGCTATATGAGATTGACTCAACATATACAGATTCTGCGGTGTATACAAAACCACCAAGGTACATCACAAATACGTTAGATAGTGTTACGACATTTCAATTTGAAAACTTAAAGGCTGGAAAGTATCAATTACTCGCATTAAAAGAAGAATCAGATAACTTTATTTTCAATCAAAAAACAGATAAAATAGCTTTTAAAAAGAAGTTTATAACAATACCAAATGACGAATCTCATGAGTTAGTATTATTTAAAGAAATAGAAAATTACCGTGCGTTAAAACCAAAACACGAACGATTAAATAGAATCAAATTCAGATATGAAGGTCAGGCTACAGAAGCTGTAAATATTAGATTGTTGTCTGATATAGCATTGGAGTCAATGGTTACAAAACCTATAGATAATGATACATTAAACTTCTGGTTTAAGCCAAATGTTCAATTAGATTCTTTGAATTTTACAATGCGTCATCAACAAAAAATAGACAGTTTTTCTGTTCGTATGCGAAAAAAGGTGAAAGCTGATTCTTTGGCTTTTAAATCGGTTACTAGAAGTTTAACTTTTCAAGGGGATTATCAAATAGAACCAACAATTCCGATTACAAAAATAGATGATTCAAAAATTACTATTTTAGATAATGATTCTACTGCAATATCATTTACAACATCTATAGATAAGTTAACAAGTGTGATTAATATAAAATTTGATAAAAAAGAAGATCAGAAATACGCTATAACGATATTGCCAAAAGCATTTACAGACTTTTTTGATGCTACTAATGATACATTATCATACAGAGTTAATACTAAGAAATTGTCGGCCTATGGGAATATTAAGATAACACTTAATAATGCTCCCAAAACACCTTTAATTGTACAGCTAATAACTACAAACGGTGAGGTGAAGTATGAAAAATATGGTGTGGGTATTACGGTTTTTGACTTTGTTAATGTTGATCCTGCAACATATAACTTGCGTGTTATTTTTGATGATAACAACAATAAAGCATACGATACGGGTAATTATT
>CAJXHW010000089.1 GCA_913054565.1 uncultured Kordia sp.
AATACAAAAACTATTTACTAATATTAAAAATTGATAAAAATGTTTGGAGACTTAATGGGTATGATGGGAAAATTAAAAGAAACCCAAGCCAAAGTAGAAGCTACTAAAGAACGCTTAAACGACGTGTTGATTGACGAAAACAGTTCTGATAATTTATTAAAAGTAACCTTAACTGCTAATAGAGAATTAAAAAATATTTCTATAGATGATGCCTTACTTGAAGATAAAGAACAGTTGGAAGACTACTTGATTTTAACTTTAAACAAAGCTATTAAAAAGGCCTCCGAAATTAATGATGCTGAACTTGGTGCTGTTGCCAAAGAAGGCATGCCAAACATTCCAGGTATGGGTAACATGTTTTAAACAAAAAAGGGCTGCCTAATACAGCCCTTTTTTGTTCATTTTTTAAACTCAAACTTAAAATGACTTCAATACATGCATACACGCTTGATGCATATCGTCAGTATAGTCTAAATGAGTAACCATTCGTAATTTCCCACCTCCCATACTAATTAACAAGACATTATGAGCTTTCATTTTTGAAATAAAATCATCCTCATTAATTCCATTTTTTAGATAAAAAATAACAATATTGGTTTCTATGGGCTCAACCTCACTTATAAAGGTACAAGTCTTCAAAACATCCCCTAATTCCTTTGCTTTTTTATGGTCATCAGCTAAACGATTCACATTATTATCTAAAGCATAAATAGCAGCTGCAGCTAAATAACCTGCTTGACGCATACCTCCACCTAATAATTTTCTAACTCTAAGTGCTTTTCCCATAGCTGCTTTACTACCAATTAACAGAGATCCAACTGGGGCTCCCAAACCTTTTGATAAACAAATAGAAATGGTGTCAAACAACTTACCATATTGTTCTGGTGATTCTTTTTTAACAACAAGAGCATTAAACAAACGCGCACCATCTAAATGAAAATTCAAGTTATTTTCGTTACAAACTGTTCTTATTTTTTTTAACTCTTCAAAATCCCAACAAGCACCACCGCCTTTGTTAGTTGTGTTTTCAACACAAACCAAGCTAGATAAAGCTAAATGAATATTATCTTTAGGAGTTAATGCCTCTTGTAGTTGAACTGCAGTAAACATCCCCCTATTACCATCTAATAAACTACACGTTACACCAGAATTAAAGGCTGCTCCTCCTCCTTCAAAATTATATACATGAGCCAATTTATCACAATACATTTTATCACCTGGTTGTGTATGTATTTTAATTGCTACCTGATTTGCCATTGTTCCAGACGGGAAAAACAATGCGGCTTCCATACCAAACAACTTTGCTACCTTCTCTTGTAACTCATTTACTGTAGGGTCATCACCAAATACATCATCACCAACATTAGCAGCCATCATTTTAGTTAACATTTCCTTTGAAGGACGTGTTACAGTATCACTTATTAAATTTATTTCCATATTCAACTTTAAAAATTCTATTTTTGTGGAATAAAAGTAAGCAATTATATGATATCAGCAGAACAAAATAAAGACATTATTGAACGCTTAAATGCCCTGAAAAGATATCTTGATATAGATGCCAAAAAAATTGAAATAGCCAACGAGGAAGAAAAAACTTTTGATCCTAACTTTTGGAATAACCCTAAAGAGGCTGAAGTTATTATGAAGCAATTACGTGTTCAAAAAAAATGGGTGTCAGATTTTAATATGGCTTCTAATTTAATTGATGAGCTACAAATTATTATTGAGTTTTATAATGAAGGAGAAGTTGATGAGTCAGAAGTTTCTGCTCTTTACGATGACGCAAACACTCAAATAGAAGATTTGGAATTTAAAAATATGCTTTCTGAAGAAGGTGACTCCTTAAGTGCAGTTCTTCAAATTACTGCTGGTGCCGGCGGGACGGAAAGTTGTGATTGGGCAGAAATGCTCCTCAGAATGTATCTAATGTACTGTGAGGATCAGGGGTTTAAAACAAAAGAACTAAACTATCAATCAGGTGATGTTGCCGGAATTAAAACCGTAACTATTGAAATTGAAGGTGACTTTGCATTTGGATGGTTAAAAGGTGAAAATGGCGTGCATCGTTTGGTGCGTATTTCACCGTTTGATAGTAATGCAAAACGACACACATCGTTTGCATCTGTATATGTATACCCGTCTGTAGATGATACTATAGAAATCAATATAAACCCAGCAGATATAGAGGTCATTACTTCTCGTTCAAGTGGTGCTGGTGGACAAAACGTAAACAAAGTTGAAACTAAAGTTCAACTAACCCATAAACCATCTGGAATTCAAATTTCATGCTCTGAAACACGATCTCAACAAGATAATAGAACACGTGCTATGCAAATGCTAAAATCGCAGTTATATGAAATTGAATTAAAAAAACAACAAGAAGCCCGCACTTCAATTGAAGACAGTAAAATGAAAATTGAATGGGGAAGTCAGATTAGAAACTATGTCATGCATCCGTATAAACTAGTGAAAGATGTTAGAACAGGAGAGGAAACAGGAAATGTAGACGCCGTTATGAACGGAAAAATTGACAGCTTTTTAAAAGCCTATCTTATGGCTACTGGACAAAAAGAAACCAATAAAAACACACTATAAAATGATAAAAATATACCATAACAACCGCTGTAGTAAATCACGTTGTGGATTAGAGCTACTAGAGAAATCTGGTAAAGAATTCAAAGTTGTAAAATATTTAGAAACACCTCCAACAGAAAATGAATTAAAAGATATTATCTCATTATTAAGTATTACACCAATTGAATTGGTTAGAAAGAACGAAGCTATTTGGAAAGAAAATTACAAAGGTAAAAAACTTAGTGATGCAGAAATAATTTCCGCTATGGCTACTCATCCTAAACTAATTGAACGTCCAATTGTCATTAATGGTAATAAAGCAGTTATTGGAAGACCAACAGAAAATATTTTAGAGATTATTTAAAGAATATCCTTTAACAAACATTTAACTAATACTCATCTCAATAATTGTAATTTTGCTGTTTAAATATAGCTCTATATGAATTACAGTATTAGGTTTTTATTTTCTTTATTATTAGTATCTACAACCATTGTTGTTGCTCAAGAAAATGAATATAAAATTAACGGTAAAGTTGTTGATAAAGAAACTAACCTAGCCCTAGAGTATGCAACCATTATTGTTAAAGAGGAAATATCAGGAAAAACAACTGGTGGTATTACGACAGAAAATGGTGACTTTTTAATTAAAGTTCATGAAGGTGTCTATAATATTTCAATAGAGTTTTTAGGCTTTGAACCCGCTGTTTTTAAAAGCACAACCATTTCAAATAATATTAATCTGGGTACAATTTCCTTAGCTACAGACGCAAATAACTTAGACGCTGTTGAAATTATAGCAGAAAAAAGCACTGTAGAAATAAGGTTAGATAAAAAAATATACAATGTAGGAAAAGATATGACCGTTAAAGGAGGTACTGCTGCTGATGTATTAGCCAATGTACCATCAGTAACTGTTGATATTGAAGGGGCCGTATCATTAAGAGGAAATGAAAATGTACGCATATTAATTAATGGTAAACCATCAACTTTTGCTAGCGGTGCAGATGCCTTAAAGCAACTACCTGCAGATGCTATTGAAAAAGTAGAAGTCATCACCTCACCTTCCGCACGCTATGATGCCGAAGGAACTGCGGGTATTTTAAATATTATATTACGCAAAGGAAAAGCTCTTGGTTTTAACGGGTCATTTACAGTAAACACAGGTATCCCTACAAATTTAGGAGCCTCAACAAACTTAAATTACAGAACCAATAAAGTCAATTACTTTACAACTATAGGTTATAATTACAATGATGCACCTGGTAATGCTTATTTTGAAAACGAATACCTGCAAAATGCCCCAAGTGGTAGCGGTCGTTTTCAAATTGAAAATAGACTTTATGATAGAGAACGTAAAAACTTTAATTCACGTTTTGGATTAGAATATTTCTTAACAGACAACGCTTCAATAACAGGAAGTATGTTATATCGTAACTCGGATAGAACTACAAATACAGGTACTAACACAAGCACACGAGATATTAATTACACCGAAGAAATTTATAAAATTCGTAATGAATTAGAAGATGAAACCGATGAGCAAGTAGAGTTTAATCTAAATTTCACTCAGAAGTTTAAAACATCTGGACATAAATTAACATTCGATTTTAAATATGAAGACTCTAACGATGATGAATTAGCAACAATAACTAGTAAGCAAACTTTTCCATCAAATACAAGTGATCCTATTGAAAAAACATCAAACCTTGAAGATCAAAAACGTTATTTATTTCAAGGAGATTATGTCTTACCTATTGGAGAAAACGCACAGTTTGAAGCTGGTTTTAGAAGCAATATGAGTAATCAAGACACTGATTATGTATTAAAAAGAGAAGTTGATCCTATAACCACTCCAGGTGTATTTGAAATAGATGAAGATGTATCAAACCTATTTATTTATGATGAACATGTGCATGCTCTATATTCACAATATGGAAACAAGTACGGAAAATTCTCCGCATTACTAGGACTTCGAATGGAAATCTCTGAAATTACAGTAAGTGTACAAGACACCGATTTAGATGCTAAAAAAAATTATACCAAATTATTCCCTACACTAAATTTAGCGTACGAAATAAATGAAGATGAAACCTTAACTTTAGGTTACAACAGACGTGTAAGAAGACCACGCTCATGGTTTATTAATCCATTTCCATCTAGAGCTAGTGAAAATAACATCTTTCAAGGAAATCCAGATTTAAACCCAGCTTACTCAAATGCTATTGACTTAGGATATTTAAAAAAGTGGAATAAATTAACCTTTAATACTTCTATATACTATAATTATTCAACAGATGTATTTCAATTTGTTCGATCAGCGGACCCTACAGATCCTACTATAACAAGGACGTCACCAAGAAACATTTCTTCGGAAGAAAGGTTAGGATTAGAGTTTTCTTTAAATTATAGTCCGTTTAAATGGTGGAAATTAAATAGTAATTTTAATTTTTTCAGAATTACTTCTGATGGTAAAGGTATTGTACCAGATTCAGAAACAAACAGTTGGTCAACACGTTTAAACTCCCGAGTAAAATTACCCGCTAAAATTGACTGGCAAACTACATTTAACTACCGAGGGCCACAAGAAAATTTTCAACGTAAAAATAGAGGAATTGCAAGTGTAAATTTAGCGTTCAGTAAAGACATCTTAAAAGATAATGGTACGCTTTCTTTAAATGTTAGTGATTTGTTTAACTCAAGAAAACGAATTTCTGACACTTTTATTGATGGCGTTACAAATAGTTATAGTGAATTTCAATGGCGGGAACGACAAATACGTTTGAATTTCACATACAGACTTAATCAAAAGAAAAAAAGAATTCAGAACCAAAATAATGATAATGGTGGCGAAGGCGGATTTTAATATAAAAAAGAGGGAACTAATAAAGTTCCCTCTTTTTTTTCGTAATATTTTAAATTACTATTTTTTAGACGCTCTTTCTTCTTTAAGCTCCTTTAATCTTTCCATTAAAGAACCACCAATCCAATAAGGGACTACAAAAGTTGCTAAAAAAATCAGCAACCAAAATCCTATTGTTAAAATAGTTAAAAACGCTAAAAAACCTAAGTATTGATCAAAATCAAACATAATTTCCGGAAAATTTGAATTCGAGTCAAATATAAAAGATAAAATTCAAAATTCAAGCATCTAAAATCAAATTTATTAACAAAAAAGAACAATTCTATTTTGAACAAAAATAAATACTTAAATTTGTTCTCATTGAAAAAAAAACAGCATAAATATCATGAAATACAGAATTGAAAAAGATACAATTGGAGAAGTTAAAGTTCCAGCAGACAAATTATGGGGTGCACAAACAGAACGTTCAAGAAATAATTTCAAAATAGGGGCTACAGCTTCAATGCCTTTAGAAATTGTTTACGGATTTGCATACTTAAAAAAAGCTGCTGCATACACTAACTGTGACTTAGGCGTATTATCAACTGAAAAAAGAGATTTAATTGCTGCAGTTTGTGATGAGATTTTAGCTCAAAAACATGATGATCAATTTCCTTTAGTTATATGGCAAACAGGATCTGGAACACAATCTAACATGAATTGTAACGAAGTTATTTCTCACAGAGCTCAACAATTAGCTGGTGGTGTAATTGGTGAGGGTGAAAAAATTATTTCACCAAATGATGATGTTAATAAATCACAATCGTCAAATGACACCTTCCCTACAGGAATGCATATTGCAGCTTATAAAAAAATTGCTGAAACTACAATTCCAGGAGTAGAACAATTAAGAGATACACTACAAGCTAAATCTGATGCATTTAAAGATGTTGTTAAAATTGGCCGTACACATTTAATGGATGCTACGCCTTTAACACTAGGACAAGAATTTTCGGGCTATGTTTCTCAATTAAATCACGGTCTTAAAGCATTAAAAAACACTTTAGCACATTTAAGTGAATTAGCTTTAGGTGGGACTGCTGTAGGAACAGGCTTAAATACACCAAAAGGATATGATGTTTTAGTTGCTAAATATATAGCCGAATTTACGGAATTACCATTTGTAACTGCCGAAAATAAATTTGAAGCTTTGGCTGCACATGATGCAATAGTTGAAACACATGGTGCATTAAAACAATTAGCGGTTTCATTAAATAAAATAGCAAATGATATTAGAATGATGGCCTCAGGACCACGTTCAGGTATTGGTGAAATTATCATTCCTGCAAACGAACCAGGAAGTTCTATTATGCCTGGGAAAGTTAACCCTACTCAAGCTGAAGCAATTACCATGGTTTGCGCACAAGTAATGGGTAATGATGTTGCCGTAACCGTTGGTGGTACTCAAGGACATTATGAACTAAATGTATTTAAACCAATGATGGCAGCTAACTTATTACAATCTGCTCAACTTATTGGTGATGCTTGTGTTTCTTTTGATGTAAATTGCGCACAAGGTATTGAGCCAAACAATACAAGAATTGAAGAATTATTAAACAATTCATTAATGCTTGTTACAGCTTTAAATACTAAAATAGGATATTATAAAGCTGCTGAAATAGCAAATACAGCTCATGAAAACGGAACCACATTACGTCATGAAGCTATACGTTTAGGGTATGTTACCGAAGAAGAATATGACCAATGGGTTATACCTGCAAACATGACTGGGTCTTTATCATAAAGAAAATCAACTAATTACTTAGAGCCGTAATTCTTAAAAAGAATTACGGCT
>CAJXHW010000090.1 GCA_913054565.1 uncultured Kordia sp.
AGTATAATCCTTAGTTTCATCATCTATAACAATATTTTTCCCTATCAATCTTCTACTACCATTTCTTGAACAAATTAAAATATCACCAACTTTTGTTAAATGATGATTAGGTATCGCTTTATTAACATAAACATTATTCAAGAAGCTCGGTTTATCATTTTGAATATTTGAAGAACGTAGAACTAAAATACCTTCCTTTTTATTAACAATATCAGATGGTGAATAGACAATACCAATAATTGCTTTACCGACATCTTTTAATCTCTTAACCTCCCAATGCTCTGGAATTTCACCTAACCAATCAATGTCACTCTTCTTTAAGCTAACCGTACTATCAAGCCCTTTTGTAATCGCTTCATTAATTATCGTTTTACGGTAGGATTTGTAGTGTTTTATTTTTTGTTTTAATAGACTTACTTTTTTGTCTATTGCTGTGGTTTTAACATCTAAATAATTGGCTATTTGGGTTTGTTCTTTAATTGGTGGATAGCAGAAATCTATACGACTTAAAATAGCCATTGGCAAATTAGGCTGAGCAGAAGTCACAGCAAACAACCAAATCAAACTTTGGAAACTACTACTATTAATAAAATAATATTTGTAGCGTAGAGATTCTTTTTGCTCTTCTTTTTTTAGCCTCAAAAAACAAACAGCTTGATTTGTGTTAGCTGGTAATTGTGCCTCTTGAATTACAGCTATTTTACCTGTTATTGCACCAGCAATAACTAACAGTAAATCATTCGCCTTTAATTGCGACCTTTTTAGAATTTTATTTGTTTCTTCACTAATGAAAAAAACAGGATTGTCTACTACTTTGCCATTTTCTTTTACGTTTTC
The DNA here is from genome assembly GCA_913054565.1 of uncultured Kordia sp. Lineage (GTDB taxonomy): Bacteria > Bacteroidota > Bacteroidia > Flavobacteriales > Flavobacteriaceae. Next base: position 838 of record CAJXHW010000090.1, read on the forward strand.
TGCTTTAATAAACCTAACCCCAGAATTAGTATAAGTTTCACCTTCTGTACTTGGTGTCGTCCCTTTTGATATTATTTTCGTTAAATCTTTAACTCTTTTTAAATGCCAATGTTTTGGTATTTCATTTAGCCATTCAACTCCAGAATCTTTATATTTATTATACTTTTCCATTAAATTGCTAATTCTTTTTCAAGATTCAACAAATCATCTTCCAAGTTTTGTAAATCGGTTGTAATTTTAGATAGTGAACGTAACTGCTCTGGTTTGTAAAATACTTTATTAAAGTTAATTTCTACACCAATAGTATTTTCTATATATCTAAACGGTTTGGTAATGTACTTTGCCATAAAATCGGCAATGTTTTGTTGGTTATCTTCTTCGTTTGGTGCGTAGGGTATTATCTCGTAATCTTTCTCGTAATCTGGTGTTAACTCTGCTGTAATTACTATATATGCATCTTTAGTTTTAGTAGCTTTTTTATAAGATGCTTTAATTACTATTTTACCGTTACCTAAAGCTGTTTTTTTATTACCATCCTGTTCAATTATAGTTTCTTTATCACTATCAAAATAATAATTCAAATTACCTGCAAACAACATAAAATGCTCATCCTTGTAATCTAAATTATTAACTAACGGTTTTAATTCGTTATCATAATACTCTTTTAAGTTGTTGTGCTTAGCAACATTATAAGAGCTAATTGTAAAGTCATCTAATGTTACCGATTGTTCATCGTAAACCTGTACTATTTTAGTTGGAGTTAGTTTTATAGATTTTGCTCTAATTGGTTCATCAGCTATTGTTGCTTTCATAGGAAGCTCGCTTTCTAATGTTTTACCTTCATCATCAACATTGGTTAACATTATAGCTTGCTTGTTGAAATAGAAATGCCATTTATCAAATACTTTCGCATATTCTGTATCTTCAAAATTAGTTAAGGTATCAACAATCGTTTTTCTATTTTCAAAAACCATTTCTTTACGCTTTTTTCCTTTACTTTTCTTTAAAGGCTCGTAATAATCACTACCATTAATTAAGATTACTTTGTCTTTACGTTCTTCTGCTTTATTCTTATTGAAAATCCATAAGTACGTGTAAATACCCGTGTTGAAAAATTCATCAGTAGGCATTTGTATAATTGCTTCTACCCAATCGTTATCAAAAAAGTATTTACGTATGTTACTCTCTCCACTTCCTGCATCTCCACTAAATAAGGTAGAACCGTTATGAACTACTACTGATAAACCTTTAGCATCTAATTGTGATAAAATGTGTTGGGTAAATAAAAACTGCCCATCTGAAATTGAAGGTAATGCGTGAAAACGTTCTGTAGTATCGTTTTCAATATCTTTTTTATAGCCTTTCCAATCTACACCATAAGGAGGATTTGCTACAATAACATCGAACTGTTTTTCTATAAATGAAATATTGGTTAGTGTGTTACCATAACGAATATCTGAATCTGTACGAAAACGACTTTCAATTTTTGCTAAAGCGTATAAACTATCACTCCAATCCTCACCATACGTTTTTGTTGGTCTGTTATAGCTGTTTTTAATAATGTCTTCTACTCCGAAAAGTAAATTTCCACCACCACACGTTGGATCATATATGGTTAAAAACTCTCCATTATCTTCAATTTTAGATAAAATGATTTCTGTAATTAACGCTATAATATCATCAGGTGTATATTGTTCTCCAGCTGTTTCAGCAGATATATCAGCCCACTTACGTTTGATGTGTTCTTCAAGTGTTGTTATTTCGGAGTTATTGAAAGGTGTTAAATCTATTTCACTCCATTTTTTAACGGTATCAAAAAGAATGTTCTTTTTACGTAATTGACCGCTTAACCCTGATATATCTAAATACTTTTCTTCTGTATTCCTTCTATCTACACCTAACAACTCTTTTGTTTCTGGGTCGAATGCTTTAAGATACGTATCAAAATCGTTATCAAATGTTTTATCATTCTTACAGATTTCTGCTAAGGTTTTACCGTGCTTTACTACAACCTCATTATACCCAATTTTAGAGTCCTTAAATTCTTCTAAGAAATCACTTTTATGCTCAATATCATCTATAGTTTCTGCACCAAACTCTTTTAATAATTCTTTGTAATGTCTTACCAATCTACTTTCTAACATCATTAATGCAAAATAAGGCATCATGTATTTAGGGAAGTCTGATTGTTTAATACCTGCACCAATTAAAAGGTCGGCAGTAGACCATACTTTAGATTCGTATTGTAGTATATTTTGGCTCATTGAGGTATTGTAATTGTTGAAATATTGTGTTTAATTTTATAAAGGTTTAAAAATAGTAATCTTTTTACTCCTATGTAAGTAATAACATAAGACTTTTTAGGTTAATAACATCATATCTCCATTATTACCAACGCTAAAGATTTTCATGAAAAATTAGTGTTAAAATTAATTAGTTTATTTAACTACGGAAATACAGTATTGCGAAATAGATTATTTACGGAAAACCGTAATGCAATTATTATGTATTTTCTTTAAAAAATTCATAAATCATTACCATAGCCAAGGTGTCTAACTCACAGTATTTAAGTAACGAATTTTTTAACTCTATACGCTCCTCTTCAGTCATATCAGTATACTGTAATTTACCATAAGCTGTTAAGGCCGCACCACCATTAGCTATACTATCTAACTCTGAAATAGTAGCTTCTAGTTGCTCTTCTGTCCAATTATTGAATAATGGTGGTAAAATTTTATACGGACTCACTAATTTACCCTGTTCAAATTGAAACCAAGTGTGTTTGTTATTGAAGTTTTTAGACCCAACTCCAATCTGACCTATTGGCTGACTGTATTTTTCTTGTAAATATTTAGAAGAATTTAGTACTGCTGGCAATACTGCCTTAATAGAGTTTGAGCCTCCCATAAAGGGGTCATAATAATATTTTTTTACAACTTCACATAAGTCTATCATATTTCTTTCTCCACACCATTTAATTGTACTGTCTGATTTTGAGTGAGAAATGGATTGAATGAATTCTTGCAAATCTTTCTTATCTGGTTCGTTAGAACTTTCTAATTGCAAATAAATTGCATTTAAGATGGAATTTTCGTGTGTAGCATATTTAAAAATGCTACCCTTATTTATTGACAGCGCTTTTTTTAATGCTCTTACAAATTCAAAGTTTGGAAACTTTCCTGCTTCAAAATTTATGTATTCAGACTCATGTTTAATAATCCCATTTTTATCTATGGTGTGATGTGAAAATTGAAAAGCTATTTGCTCATAAGGTTTACGTCCTTTATTAAAAGGCAATGCAACAGCACTAGTTTCAAAGTCAATAAAATTTAAAGGAAAAACCCAACTTGCTAACTCTTCTATTAATTCTTCTTTTAGCAAGTAAGGTGTTGTATCATTGTTTTGTTGTTTTTCTATTTGAATCCATTGTCTTTCAGAAGGTGATATTCTTCCAGCAACAGGTTTTACTACTACATCCTCTTCAGTAATATCTACTAAGAAGATTTTATTTTCTTGTTCAAATAGTTTTTTTCCTTTTCTGAAATTCCAAACTTGAAATGTATTAGGTTTATTAAAATCATCTTCCGTCCAACTTTGTTGCTTTTCCCAACATTCTTTATAGCCTGATTTTAATCCATTAGCTTCTTCTTCAGGAGTAGTTCTAAATTCACATGCTTTACAATTTGAATAACTTACCGGATAATTGAAAAATTGATCTTTTTGATAATAGTCTGAAAATACAGCAATACTTTCCTTAAAGTCTAACGCATCAAAATACTTGTGCTCACCAGACTCAATACCACTTACAACATGATCAATATTTATTTTACCTAGAACTGACCCGCCAAGCTCATCAATTGAAAATACTTTTTTATCTATACCTGTTCTATTACCTGCTTTATTAGAAATTCTGAACAATTGATTTAAGCCATCAATCTTTGCTTCTTCTTGCTTATTTGCCAGCATTAAAAATGAATTGATATTCCAATTTGGTCTAGCCATTTGCATGACGTAACGCTGAAAAGCAACATCAAACAAATAGGGTTTCCAAGACGACGCTATGTTTCCTTTTTTGCCAACCAATAAATATTGATCTAACGGATTATAGGATTTAGCTTTTACCTCTATAAGCTGAATATCATCACCTTTTTTTACTAAAATATCGGTTCTAATAAATAGATTTTGGAATTTAAAAGCTGCTTCAAAAATGACTACATTTTCTCTTTCTAATAATTTATTTGTTTCTACTACCAACCAATCATAATCACCATCATTACCATCTATAAGTATACCTTCAGGATATTCTAAACGCGCCAACTCTTCTACCTGAAAACCGCCTTGAGCTAAGGCTTCTAAAAAAGGATCTTCCATGCTTTTATTGGCATATTCTTTTTTACGGGTGTAGTACAATTTATTAGGGCAAGATAAACCTAATTTGAAACGTGATTTGGTTAGTAGTCTTTGATTCATTTTTATACTATTTTAAATTATAACTTAGATTTATTATAGACCTAGTTTTGCTCTTTCTACGTTTACTCTATCTAAACTGACTAAAACTATTTTTACTTTATTTTTCAATTCATTCTGAGCCTTTTGAGTTTCACTTGTAATATATTCACTTATGCTTTTCATTGCATTATGACGTTTACTCACCATTGTCTTTATAGTGAAATTTATTTTTCCTTGATATTCCTTTTCTTTTTCAACTCGATATAACTCTTCTTTTAATAAGAAATCGGCAATCATTTGTTTTTGTAGGCCCATTTCACCAAAAAATTCCGCTAGTTTTATACCATCATGATTAGGATTATTGACATTCAACGATGCTATTTTTTCTTTCATTTCTTGAATAGATACCATTGCCTGCTCATAAGCAAAATCTTAAGCATTTGGCCAAAACAACGCTATTAATTTATTTCTTTTTTTATACTCTAAGCTTAATTTTAATTCAACATTTTCTATTTCTGAAAGACTATTTTTTTTGACAGGAATTAACTTTACACCTGACAATTTATGCATTTTCTTTCTGTACTCCAATAACTGATTAACTGCATTTTCTATGTCTTTTTTAGCCTTTACCTTATCGATTAAAAGCGCACTACGTTCACTTTGTTTTTTCTTATTAATATCTCTATCAAGTGATTGTACTATTTCATTTTTATCAACATTAAATTTCCTCTCGTTATTTACATACACTTCATAAGCTTTATCGAACGAAGCAGTTTTGACTTTATCTATCCCTTTTCTCCCAAGGATAGCTCCAGCAATACCTCCAACTATTCCTCCAATAGCAGTTCCTAAACCAGGCGTGATTAATGTACCTATTACAGCTCCTATTTTTGCTCCTCCAAAACCACCAATACCAGTACCCGCTACGTCTAAACCTATATTTTTTATAGAATTATTAAACGTTGTAACTCCTTTATTTATTAACTTATATTCTCTTGTTGCTGAAAAAGCGACTGTAACCATAGGTATATAGCTATCAAATATATCAGAAGACCCCGCTAGAAAATCTGTAGCTTGTTCAGTTTGATTCATTATTTCATTACCCGATAACGAAGGATCTACCACTACGAGGTTTTCCACCCCATCATTTAAGGCTTGGTTTAATTCTTCCATACCTGAATCACTATCTAAGTAAATAGCACTTTCTGGAATATTAGCAGTGTCACCAGGAATGATTGCAGGAATATCGGGATATTCATTAAAATGATTTGATAACTGATTTGCATCTGCAACTATTTTCACATTTGCTTCATGACCATTAATTAACAAATCCCACCCTTCTTGATTAGAAGCCTCTGGCCATTGAACATCCATTCCTTTATCTGTTAGACTATCAGCAGCAAATGCTTCTCCTACATGACCACCAACTTTATTTACACCTGTATCTGTAAGTCCTCCCCAAAAATCATGGCTATACGATTGTACTTTAGATGATAAATCTGCTAATGAATCTAAATTTTCACCCGACAACCTAGACATCCCTTCATACACAAATTCATCAACTGCTTGATACCCATTAAACACATCTGCTCCTAAGAAAACAAAAGCTTCAGAAGCCCCTATAAAAGAAGCTTCATTTTTAAAAAAAGCACTATTCACTTCCTTAAAAGAAGCTTCAATTTTACTAAACCCTTCTATATTTGAAAGATCATCTCCTTGCTTATTAAACTCACTTATCTTTTTTCTGTATGCTGGAATTAATAAAGAGGCATTGTGTGGTTTAGGCAAATATTCTTCAACCAAGTTTTGAGTATCCTCAATATGCTTGTTTTTTAACAAAAGTCTATAAGGCAAAAAGATGTTTTTCCAGTTAATCATATTTACATATTCTTAATTTAT
>CAJXHW010000091.1 GCA_913054565.1 uncultured Kordia sp.
TCTTCTGAGAATATTATTATTGCTTAATAAGTTTTAATGTAGTGTTTCCTTGATTGTTTTTTATTTTGAGAAAATAAATTCCTTTATCTAAAAAATGAATATCAAAATAAGAACCCGCTTTAAAATCTCCTTGAAAATTGACAACTTCTTTCCCTAAAATAGTATAAATTTTCACTGACGAAGTCTGACTGTTAATTTGAAAACTATTAAGAGTTGGATTAGGATATAACTTGATAGAATTATCTGTCAGAATATGATCATCTGTAGAAAGTGTTGATAATTGATTTCCATATATTCTAAATTCACCAGCAGGAATGGTAATTGGATCTGTTGTGCTTGTTACATTTAAAGAGCTATTATCCATTAAATTGTACCAAGTTCCTGTAAAAGGAAAATCAGGAACAATGTTTTGACTGTTTGTGTTGAAGTTTGCAAGTACAACTACATTTCTAAGACTTGAAGCAGGTAGTCCCAAATCGAAAAAGAACATACGAATATTTTTAGTAGTTCCTTCTAAAGTGAAATTTCCTTCAAAAACAGCTTCGTTTACCTTTAAGTCAATTAAACGAGCCCAATCATTATAAACCTTGCTTCTATTTGCATCACCCAACCAGTTGCTGGTCCATTGAGGTTGTGGTTTTGTAGCTAATTTACAACCATCATTTCCTACTTGAACAGAACCATCACCACAAGTCCAAATAGAATTGTTCATCCCTAAAGCTCCAAAATGCCAAATCATTTTTGGCCCTGGAATTAATAAACTGGTAGCTCCAACTGTAGACATTCTTGTAAGTGCGGTGTTTAAGTTTTTTACACTAGCTTGTCCAGAAGTAATTGTAGAATACATGATGCGTTCTTCATCGTGACTTTCAGGATACGCAACTAATCTTGGAGCAGTAAAACCTCTACTTGTATGAGTAGCTCTAGAAATGTTTGCCGTATTTCCTTTCATGAATTCTTGGTAATCATTGTGCATGATTCCCCACATCATAATTCCTTTAGGTATTGCATCGTTAACGCGATAGTTTGCCCATTGTTGTTCTTCAGTGTCTTGACCTAAATGCTCGAAAATTGTGTAATGTGTTGGATCTAATGACCATGAATAATCGGCATAGCTTTTTAAAACATCAACTCGATCCTGATTGTATCCATTTGTACAAGGGTCTCCATCATTAGGGTCTGGGATATCACTTGCACAGTTTTGTGTAAACCCTTTGGTTAAATCCCAGCGAAATCCATCTATTTTAAATTCTGTAATCCAGTGTTTAACAACACGTTTTGTGTAATTTTGAGTTAGAGTACTTTGATGGTTGAAATCATTTTCTACATTAAAGGCATGCTTAGCCTCTGTATTTAAGTAAGGATTTTCTGTTGAAGGACCACCCCAACCATCATTGTCAGGATCGTTCATCCACATTCTTACCAAAGGATTTCTTCCTGTAACATGGTTTAATGCAATATCTAGAATAACAGCAATGCCGTTTTGATGGCATAGATCAATAAATTCTTTTAGCTTATCTGCAGTTCCATAAAACTTATCATGTGCCATATGATAGGCAGTATTATAACCCCAACTTTCATTTCCATCATATTCCATAATGGGCAATAATTCGATGGCATTTATATTTAAGTTCTTAAAGTAATCGATGCGATCTATCAAGTTTTGATAGTTTCTATCTGAATCGAAATCCCTAACTAAAACCTCATAAATAACAAGATCTTCTTTTTTTGGTTTTGTAAAATTATTAACAACCCAGTTGTAAGGTGTTTGGCCAGTTTGTAAAACAGTTACTTCTCTTTCTTGACCTGAGGGGTATGCAGGTAAATTTGGATAGGAGGTATTTGAGATTCCTGGATCATCAAAAGGCGATAAAACCAATGTAGAATAAGGATCGGCTGTTTTAACCAGCTTCGGAGAGTTTGTAATAGGAGTATCGTTAAATACCCAATATTGATAAGTGTATACTTGTCCAGAAGTTAAACCAGTGAGCTCAATCCAGTACAAATTTGTATCGGATACGTCTTGTTTCATTAGGTAGTTGTTGCTAACAAAATAATTGTTAAAGCTACCCGCTACATATATATAATCTTTATTTGGGGCTCTTAATACTAACGTTGCTTTTGTTGCATCATTTGTATCATAATTAATTCCTTCTTCTAATCCATTCGGAATAGCTTGTTGTGTAACTGTTGGGGTTACAATTGCTTGAAAAGATACTGTTTTTGTATCCCCTCCATTTGTAGCTTCTAAAGTGTAAGAAGTTGTTTCAGTAACAGATGGACTAAAACTATAAGAAGCACTATTTGTACTTGTGTTTATAGATATTCCATTTGCTTTCAGATTAAAATCAGCAGGCAAACTTGTTGTTGCCATCACTGAAATGTTTTGACCGGCTGTTAAATAGGAGACATTGTTTGTAGGAGCGGTTAAAGTTAATTGAAAACTACCTACATTGTAAATAAAATCACTACAGCTATTGGCTTTTAGTTCTTGGTTTCCGCTTTCATTTCTAAAAACCATTCCTAAAGTAATTACAGATGTCGCCTCTGCTGGTGTTAAGCCATAATAAGTTTGAGGGGTTAATGTAATGCTGTATGTGCCATCACCATTAGAGGTCATTTCACCTACGCCATCATCTTGTCCCCAATTTCCAATAACCTTCAAGTTAAAACCAGTATTATCGGTAGCAACACCAGAATGCATGTATACTTTACTAGGACTACTAAAACCATTACAATCTGAAGCATTACTATTAGTATCTACCGTGATGGTAATTTCTTGACTTACCTCAAAAGTACTTGGGGATATCGTTACTTGCCCGTAGAATAAAGAACTTGAAATAAGTAATAAAAAGAGTATTGTTTTTTTCATTCAGATTATTTTTGAAGAAAAAAGGCTGAAATAAATCAGCCTTTTTTTAGTGTATACAATCAATATTAATTGGCAATGAAAAGATAGCTTCCATCTAGATCATTAAACCATACATCGTATGTGCCTGTTGGTTCATTAAAAGGTATGTTATTACCAGTTCCAGAGGCAGTACCAAAAGGTTCAGTTGAGCCAGTATGTCTCCATACATCAGCCCAATCGTCATTAGCTCTAATAAGAATTTCGTTACCATTTGTAAGGGTCACTCCTTTAATAAACCATAAGTGCGGATTATTAGGATCCTGAGTTAAATCTGTATCAGATCCCCAGCCTCCTGGAGTTGCGCTACCAATGATTCCTATAGTACCATATGTTGGGGCACTAGAAGCATCATATGTACTTACTGTAAATGTACTTCCTGCACTTAAAGGAGAAAAAGTATATGTATAATATCCAGCTGTGCCAACGTTAAATGTTCCTGGGTCTGATCCTCCTCCTGGGTTTACATCAACAGTAGTCCCATCATTGGTACCCCATTGAGGTTGCCATTGACCTATAACTTCTAACATCTTAAAGGCACCCGCATTGAAGTATCCTGTATAATGATACGAGTTTGGAGTACTTTGACTTCTAAATATAGGGGTGTTATTATTGTCTGGGTTTCAGCCTGGAGTTGTAGCATCTCCTACTAAATAAATAAAAGGAAATGAAACGTTATATGGAGTAACAGATACTGTAGTTGTTGATGAAGTTCGTGTTAAAGTATCTCCATTTGCATTCGTGTTTTTTGCAACAATTCTTATGTCTATGTCTCCTGCTGTACTATGAGGAATTCCTAAACCAAGTGCAATTGCATTTAATTCTGAATGAGTTACTGAAAGGGTTTCTCCATTTGTAACCATTCCTAAAGGGCTAGTGCTAGCAAAGCTAGTTCCAGCTATAGAAGCCTCTATAGTTGCTTCGACATTAATTCCTAAAAGAGATGATACTACTGGATCTGACCAGTTTATAGTCATTGCTACATCATCTACGGTTGCAATAGATAAAGTAAAAGAATCACCGTTTACAGGACTAGTAGTCGCTGGCGCATCTGTTGGATAGGTAGTAACCAAATATAAAATTGAATTACTTGTCTCATTACCTCCAACAATTCTCATATAAACAGCAATGTCTACGAAAGTGGTTGCACCAGTATTTCTGATAGCATCATTAAAATCTGCCACCGACATTGAGAACGAATTACTGCTAGAAGTACCTAAAGTCAATGGATTTGTGAAAGCATCATCAGTAGACATTTCAATATCATAAGAAGAGCTACCTGTAATTTCATCATTCCAAGAGATCGTAAATGCAGCATTTGTTGGTAAACTAAAGTTTAAAAATATGTTGCTTATCGCTGGCTCTTGAAGTACAAAAGCTGGATCTGGTGATGTTATTGTTATACTCTCTTCTGTTTCACAAGCTGATGTTATGAGTAGAAAAGAAAGTAGTACAAAGCTTATTTTTCTAATAAATATTTTCATTTTTTTAGTTTTTATAAATTAAGCGGTATAAATTTATACTGACCAGTAAGTCCATTAAACCACACGTCATAATCGTCTTCAACAGGAACAGGGATATTTCCCCCTCCACTTGTAGAAGTTCCAGAGAATTCCGTTGTGCTTCCCCAACCAGTTCCGTCTGCCATAAATTGAAAATCACCAGGAACAAGCCGTATACTATTAGCATACCATATATCTGAATCAAAAGCTAATTGAGTCATTGCAACTGGACTGGCACTAGCAGATCCTTGTATCATTACAGCAGCAGGTGTTACCACCGCCGCAGTTGTATATGGAGTAAACGTAAATGTGTTTGTCGAGAAGTTTATCGTAAATGAATAATTTCCAGCAGCAGCTATCGCATTGTTGTTTAGAGGAAAAGTTCCAGGATCGGTTCCTCCTCCAGGATTCACATCTATGGTTGAAGCATCGTTTGTTCCCCATTGTGGTTGCCAAAAACCTTTTGTTTCTAGAACTTTAAATGCACCAGTAGTAAAATGTCCTGTGTAATTAAACTCGTCCGAATTGTCAGGGTTTCTAAAAAGAAAGGTATTGTTATTGTCATTACTCCATCCTGGAGATGTAGCATCTCCCACTAAGAAATAATCTTCAAAAACATAGTTAAAGAAAGGATACACATTTAAACTTATATTGTTTGATGTGATAGTCTCGCCATTTTGTGTTCCTAATGAGCTTACAATTCTAATATAAACTAGATTCCAGTTGAAAGCAGGTAAGCCTGCATTACCAACAGCATTGTTTAACTCGTTTACAGTAAAGCTTAAGGTGTTGTTTCCAGTAATGCTTCCACCAACAACAGGGTTTGAAAAAGCATCATCAGAAGAGAATTGTACTTCATAATTAATGGAAACTTGTTGTCCATAATCTGGTTCTACCCAACTAAGAGTTAAAGCTTCATTAGAAGTGTTTACAGGGTCTAATTGAAGACTTGTTATTGTTTGCTCAGCCAGAGAAAATGTACTCACTGGAGAAACAACAAACTCTTCAGAGTCATCGTTGCATTGTGTTAGTAGCACGAATGAAAAGGCTATTAACACTAAGTATGATAAATTTTTTATATTCTTCATTTTAGTAATCTTTAAATGTTAGTAACCCGTATTTTGAGTTAGGTTAGGATTTGAAGCCATACTAGCAGTTGGAATAGGATATTTATCAAAATGATTAGGTAATGAAATACCATTACTACCATTTCCTTTCCAAACCCAGTTGTAGTTTCCTCCGGTGAATCTTCCATAACGGATTAAATCTTGCCTTCTATGTGCTTCCCAGTGTAACTCTCTTGATCTTTCATCTAAAATGAAATCTAGTGTGAGACCTGCAGCATTAATCTGATTAGGATTGTTTGCTCTTGTTCTTAAGTCGTTTACATATTGTAAGGCTGTTATAGCACTTCCTCCGCCACCTCTTAGGTGAGCTTCTGCATACATTAAATAAACATCTGCTAATCTGAATAAAGGGAAATCTGTATCAACAAAAGTTTGATCCGAACCAAATCCTCCATTAGAATCAGCATTAGAATACTTTTGAATGATATATCCAGTATCTCGATCAGAAATGTCAGTAATATCAATCGGTCTTCCAGCTGAAATAATTGTGTTTCTTTCGTCTGTTGCAAATTGACCCCCATCGAAAAGTAAGGCAAATTGCTTTCTTACACGAAGAGCTCCACCCCATCCGCCGGCACCAACACCAACGCCAGCTCCATTAGACTCTATGCTTCCAACAGATCCGTTTATCATAACGGTTGTTGGTCCGAAGTTTTGAGTGTTTAAACCGTCTGAAATAAGAGGGAAAATAATTTCATCACTTCCTGCATTTATATCATTATCGGCTTTAAAAACATCTAAATAATCTGGAGCTAGTGAGAATCCACCTCCAATAATTTTCACACATTCATCGAGTGCTTTGTCGTACATCGCTGAACCTACATAAACCTCAGCATTTAGATATAGTTTTGCTAAAATCATCCAAGCAACAGCTTTGTCAGCTCTAGCATGTTCGTTTTGTTTAGCATCTACTAAATCTGGAATGATTGTAGTTAATTCTGTTTCTATATAGTTAAACAAATCTGCACCAACTATTTGTGGAGGTTGAAAACCAGATACAGGATCATCTTCTGTTGAAAATGCTGCTTTTCCAAACAGATCTAACATGTGATAGTAAGCCAAAGCTCTTAATAACCTTGCCTCAGCTCTATAATTTATAATATTAGCTCTGGTAGCAGAAGAGACGTTTCTTGCATCTAATTTAGCAGTAGTCGTTTCTCTTAAGAAGTTATTTGCAAAAGCGATTGATACGTGAGCTCTACCAAACATACCATAAACAACAGGGTTTTGAGCAGTCCAAAGATTTCTTTGAATTTCTCTTGTTCCTGGGTCATTTTCATATGACCATATCATTTGATCAGCTGATAAAGTTTGTAAATAAAGAAGTACTCTTCCATATTGACTTGTACCAGCATCCAACCCAGTGATGTTAGAACTTCCAGCTCCGTCTACTCCCGTTAAAGAAAGGTTAGCGTAAATTCCAGCTAGAACCTCTTTGTAAGCACTTTCGTTTGCAAACAAATCTTCACTTAAGACTGTTTGATCATCTTCCGGTGTAATGTTTAGATCATCTGTACAAGAAATTGAGAGACTTGATACGATCACAAACATTAAAATATATTTTATTGATTTCATAAATTCTTAATTTATTTAAAATTTAATATTAGCTCCAAACAAGATATTTCTTGATCTTGGAAAAATTGT
>CAJXHW010000092.1 GCA_913054565.1 uncultured Kordia sp.
GTTTAGTAGTTAAACCAATGAAAAGCTTTCCTTTTTTCTTTATAGAGAATCGGGATGCTTTTTTATTTTAAATAGGTTAAGAAGTCTTTTCTAGGAATTTCTTTAGCGCCTAAGCTCTCTAAATGGTTGTTGTGAACTTGACAGTCAATCAATTTATAATCCTTAATTTTTAAAGATTCAACTAAAGTGATAAATGCAGCTTTTGAGGCGTTACTAACTTTTGAGAACATACTTTCGCCACAGAATACCTTTTTGTCTTTTAAATCAATACCGTATAGTCCGCCAACTAAACAATTGTCTTGCCATACTTCTACCGATGTTGCTATTCCTAAATCATGTAGTTTTGTATAGGCTTCGGTCATGTCTTTAGTAATCCATGTGTCATCCTGTCCTTTTCGTTTTGTATGTGCGCAGTTATGAATAACTTGTTTAAAAGCTTTGTTAAATGTTATTTGAAAATATTCACGTTTTAATATAGTTTTCATGCTTTTTGAAATTCGTAATTCTTTAGGTATTAATACCATTCTTGGGTCTGGTGACCACCATAATAAAGGTTCGTCTGCATTAAACCAAGGAAAAATACCTGTGCTATATGCGTGTTTTAATCGCTCAGTAGACAAGTCGCCACCAATTGCTAAAAGCCCATCGCCATCTGCTTCAGAGTGGTTTGGAAAACTAATTTTATCTGTTAGTAAAACCATTGTTTTAAAATATTAAAAGTCCTAAAATATAGATTACTGAGCCCACGAGCATAAGTAATATTGTGTAAGGTAATATTTCTCTAGCTTTTAGTTTTGTAATGCCCAATAAAGGGAGGGCCCAAAATGGTTGCAACATGTTTGTTATTTGGTCGCCATAAGCCAATGCCATAATCGTTTTGGGTAATGTTACACCTAGTTTAAGAGCAGACTCTAATATTATTGGCCCTTGTATTACCCATTGTCCACCGCCACTTGGTACAAATATATTTACTAGGCAAGCACTAAAAAAAGTAAAAATAGGTAGTGTAGTTTCTGTGGCTATTGACACAAAAAAATCCGAAATATTGTTGACCATGCCAGTTGAGGTCATTATGCCCATTATTCCAAAGTATAACGGAAATTGAATTAAAATTCCAGAGGTTCCTTTTATAGCTTCTTCTAAAGCTTTAATAAAACTAAAAAATGAACTATGAAAAATTAACGCTAAACCTAACATTAAAAAATTAATAGCGTTCAAGGTGATGTTTAGTTCTAATACTTCCTTACCATATTTTATGGCAAATACAAATAGTGTTAGAGCCCCAAATAGCCAAGCTAATACTTTTGAATGGTCAAGTTTTTCTGCGCCAATTAGTGCTTTTGAAGATGTGTTAAATTGGTATGTAGGCAGGTGTGTTTTGGTTGGGGTGGTTCTTTTTCCTATGGCATACAGAAATAGCGGGATGACTATTAATATTGTCCCAAAAATGATTAAGTTCCAGTAACTAAATATAGTGTTACTTGTAGTAATTTGCAAAGGAATATTTATATTGTTTGATAGTGAGGAGTTAGCTAAAAGTTCTTGTATTCTTCCTGCGCCTGCAGCATCTAAAGGTGCAGATCCGCTAATTCCAGCATGCCAAACCATTAGTCCTACATAACCTGCTGCACCAACAATAGGGTAATTTATTGGGATGCTGTTTTCTTGTGCATATTCTCCAACTTTACGCGCTAATATAGCGCCAAAAATTAAGCCTAAGCCCCAGTTGAAAAATGCGACGAGTATTGTGGTAAAACTAACCATTAATACTGCTGTAGACGTACATTTTGTGTACACAACTAGTTTGCTTATAAGCAGATTTACGGGCTTGCTCAACACTAAAACATGACCTAATACTAAGATTAGAATCATTTGAAATGCAAATGTTAAAAGTTTACTATTCCAAATGCCCTTTTCCCAATATATTAATATATCGATAAGATGTTGTTCGTTTTTTGAACTAGTTCCGAAAAAAGCTAATACTATTGTAAGTAGTGTTAGTAAAACAGCAATTGTAAATGGAGAGGGTAATATTTTTTTAAAGAGTGTTTCAATACTTTTTGTAAAGCTCATTAGAATGGTTTTATAGCTGAAAATTACTATAAATTTATAGCATCTACAATAAAAAAGCCATTTTGACTATTTCAAAATGGCTTTAATATGAATTTTATAAAATCAAATTAGAACGGCAAATCGTCGTGATCTTCTTCTTTAAAATTTGAAGTAGGTTCAAACGCATCAACTGGTGCCACTGGAGGCATTCCTGCAGAACTAGCTTGAGCTGCTGCCATGTTTTCAATACGCCATCCTTGAATAGAATTAAAGTATTTAGTTTCTCCTTGTGGGTTAACCCATTCGCGACCTCTTAAGTTAATTGAAATCTTCACTTGTTGACCTACTTGGTAAGAATTTAACAAATCACATTTATCTTGAACAAATTCTACCAAAATTGATTGTGGATATTGTTCTTCAGTTGTTAAAACTACTTCTCTTTTTCTAAAACCGTTACTTCCAAAAGTTTGAGTTTGTCCTACTAATTTAATCTTCCCTTGTATCTCCATTGTATGTGTATTTCAATAATATATTGTGACAAAAGTAATTAAAACTATGCACTTTATTGCTTAAGCTAATAATATTTTCCAGGCAGCTGTAACATTCCCTTTTTTTAAGTACTCTTGTGCTTTCTTGTGCATGTCTTCTGTGCTTGCTTTTTCAATATGCGGACATGCTTTTTTAGCTTCATTTATATAAGTAGATACTTCTTCAGGTGTAGGAATAGCTTCACAGTTACCTAGCATGCCCAAATCATTTCCTGTAAGAATTGTACTATTTCTAATGTGTTCAGGAATAGCATCAACCCCAACCCCTAGTGTAGCAACCGGTTTTGGTATTTCAAAAAAACCTTCTTTTGCTCTGCTGTAGAAACTTCCTCCAGCTCTTGCAACAAGGTCAATTTTATGCTGGTCAATTTTCCCATCGTTATCTAAAATGTTTTCTTGTATATGAACTTTAACAACTTCACAAACAATCATGTTTCCTGCGCCACCTTCCTCTCCTAAAGCAATAATATTAGTGACTTTACATTCAAATTGCACAGGGCTTTCAGCAACTCTAAATGGGGCTACTTTTTCCGATGCTAACATTGAAAATCCAGCTTTTTCAAATTCATTTATCCCCTTCGCATATGCTGTGCTAGCTAATGACATTTGATGCACCATATCATAGTTTACAACATTTATCACCACTTCCTTAGTCGCAATACAATTGTCTAAGGTGTGCTTTGTAGAATTATCTCGTACGCTACGCGCTGGAGAAAAGACCATTATTGGGGGGTTAGCACTAAACACATTGAAAAAGCTAAATGGTGCTAAATTTGGGTTGCCTTCACGGTCTATCGTACTTGCAAATGCAATAGGTCTAGGAGCAACACTCCCTAATAAGTACCCGTGTAATTTAGGTACTGAAATTTCGTTTGGATTTATTGATAACATTCTTATGGTTTTGAAACACAAAAATAACTATAAAACATTTAACAAAAAACCTTATTTTAGTTCACTTAAACTCTTTCTCTTACATGGTAGTAAATAAAAACTTGTTCAGATGGATTAGCATATTGGTATCCTTCATAATTGTGACGTTAATTTTATGGAATACGTATACATTTTTTCAAAACTTTAAAGATGAAGAGCGTGCTAAAATGAATATTTGGGCGAAAGCATTTGAAGACGTTAATAATAATGACGATTTAAATGCGGTTATCAATGAATTGTCATTAGAGATTTTGCAAAGCAATAATTCAACACCTATGATTATTGTAAATAATAAAGGAGAATATGATTTACAAAACATCAAAGGTTTTGAGGTAAAAGATACTTTAAAGGTTCAAAAATTAATCAAAGTTTTTGAAGAAGAAAATACACCTATTGAAGCTAAGTTTAAAGGCGTGGTATTACAGACAATTTACTATGGGAATTCATCGCTTATCAATAAGTTAAAATATTACCCTTTAGCATTGTTGTTGATTTTGGTTTTGTTTGGGAGTGTTATTTTCTTCTTTTACAAATCTAATAAAAATGCAGTTCAGAACAAGCTTTGGGCTGGTATGGCTAAAGAAACTGCCCATCAAATAGGTACACCTTTATCATCATTAATAGGTTGGTTAGAAATATTAAAATCTGAAAATGTGTCTGAAGATACCATATATGAAATGGATAAGGATATTTCAAGGTTGCAAACCATAACGGAGCGTTTTTCTAAAATTGGATCAGTGCCAAAATTAGAAAGAAAAAATATAGTTGATGAAACAAAAATAACCTTTGATTATTTACAATCACGATCTTCAAAATTGGTGAGTTTTGTATTTGAGTCAAGAGAACTAGAAATATACTCACAACTTAATTCGCAATTGTTTAGTTGGACAATTGAAAATTTAATTAAAAATGCAATTGATGCAATGAAAGGCAAAGGTGAGTTAAAAGTGATGATAAGTCAACTAGAAGATGTTGTTTCTATATCAATACATGATACTGGTAAAGGTATACCGAAAGCACAATTTTCTAAAATATTTGAACCAGGTTTCACAAGTAAAAAAAGAGGTTGGGGGCTAGGGTTATCTTTGTCAAAGCGAATTGTAGAAGACTACCATAACGGTAAAATAAGAGTATTGTCTTCTGAAATTGATAAAGGAACTGTAATGCAAATTAAGCTGAAAACAGTTGTTTAGTCAAGTTGTAATGCTGAGTTAATATTATTAGCAATTTTCTGAAATTCCTCTGAGGTCAATTGTTGTTTTTCAATAAATTGAGCGTCTTCCATTGTGTTTAAAGGAATTAAGTGTACGTGTACATGAGGTACTTCTAATCCAATTACAGACATACCTACACGTTTGCATTCAATTGCTTTTTCAATTGCTTTAGCAACCTTACGTGAAAATGTCATTAACGCTATATACTCGTCTTCATTTAAATCAAAAAGTTTGTTTTCTTCTTTTTTAGGAATGCATAAAGTATGTCCTATTGCATTTGGATTAATGTCTAAAAAAGCTAAAAAATCATCTGTTTCTGCAATCTTATAACATGGAATTTCACCTGAAATAATTTTAGTAAATACGCTGGCCATACAAATTGAATTAAGTTAAAGAAAAAACTACTTGCTTATCTATATTCTTGAAATATCTAATATTTCAAATTTTATAATACCGTTAGGAACTGTAACTTCTGCTATGTCACCAACTTTACATCCTAACAAACCTTTTCCTATTGGGGAACTTACAGAAATTTTTCCTGTATTTAAGTCGGCTTCACTTTCTGCTACTAAAGAATAAACCATCTCCATGCCATTCATTTGGTTTTTAATTTTCACTTTAGAGTGAATTAGAACCTTAGAGGTGTCTAGTTGCGATTCGTCTATAATACGGGCATTGGCAACTACATTTTCCAGTTTAGAAATACGCATTTCTAACATTCCTTGTGCTTCTTTGGCAGCATCATATTCAGCATTTTCAGACAAGTCACCTTTATCTCTTGCGTCAGCAATTGCTTGCGAAGCTTTAGGGCGCTCAACATCTCTAAGTTGATTTAATTCATCTCTTAATTTTTTTAATCCTTCCTCGCTGTAATATGATACATTACTCATAATATCTATTTTTTAACCTCTTTATTCTAATACTAAAACATAAAAAATCCCGTTAAAAACAGGATTTCTTCTAACAAATATAATAAATTTTAGCATTTATTGTACTTTTGAATTCATTAAAAATTGAGTATATGAAAAAGGTCTTGCTATTTATTTTTACCATTTTGCTAATGGTAAGTTGCAATAAAGAAGATGTATCTCAGAATGGCTGTGTAAGTAATTTGTTGCCAAATTACGGTTTTGACACTGGTTCAGAAATTAACTTAAACCTTCCGTTATACAGCGGGTTACAATTTGCTGGAAACTCATTATATGTTAGTGGTTATGGAGTAAAAGGTATTTACTTGTACAATAACGGAAGTTCTATTGTAGCCTTTGAGGCAAGTGATCCTGCTCATGGAGCAAGTTCGTGTTCTGGGATGACTATTTCTGGTATTGAATTAACTTGTGAGTGTGGTGATGGTAATTCTTATGAGTTATTAACTGGGCAACAAACACAAGGTGATACGGGGAATTGCCTAAGAGCCTATAGGGCTGAAAAAAACGGATCAATTGTTCAAGTGTACAATTAACCTTATTACATATCTGTAGAAGGTTTTCTTCTGTTATTCTTTTTTTCAGAATTGTATTTTTTGTTTCTCAATCGTTTTCGAATAACACTTTTTGGAATTTTTGTTTTTAATCTCTTTTTAGGAATTATTAAGTTAGTTTTTAAAACAGTATAAAGTCGTTTAATAACCAAATCTTTGTTTTTATGTTGACTTCTGCTTTCTGAGCATTGTAAAAGTAAAACTCCATCTTTAGTAAGTTTGCTGTTTATTTTTTGTTGTAAAATCTTTTTTTCATATTGTGATAGGCCAGCTGATATTAAAAGAGGAAAAGAAACTTCTATCTTAGAAGAAACTTTATTAACATGTTGTCCTCCTGCTCCTGAACTTCTTACAGCTTTAAAAGTGCACTCCTGTATGATTATGTTAAAATTCAATTATGTTGATGTGAAGACTTTAATAAATCATTGACATTTTTCACGGGATTAAATGTGCTTAGTGGCACTTCTATAAAGAGGGTATTCCAGTTGCTCATAGCGCCATTCCATAGTCCTGGTAACTCCAGTGCTTTTAAATTTTTTCCTAAACGTGTTTTTGAGGAGATAAAACCTGTATTAGGATCAATGAAATTCAATAAATTAAACTTGTGGCCTTTGTAGTTTTTAATAGAACAGACAATATCTACAGGGTTAAAGTGAGTTGCTTTTTTTAGAATATTTTTTTGCTGTTTATTTTCTGTGTCAATTTGTGCGCTTTCTACTATTTGTAAACTAATAGTTCCGTTTTCACTTTTAACCCAAAACGGCCCACCGCCAGGTTCTCCTTCATTTTTCACCATTCCACAAACTCTTATTGGTCTGTTTAATTTGTTCACTAAATATTCAATCTGATATTTTTTTGAATACTTTTCAAATTCAGAGTTAATAATAACATTTAAATCACTGCTTAAAAAGTTAGCGATGGAAATAATTTATGTTTCTGAAATTTCACGTTGTTCT
>CAJXHW010000093.1 GCA_913054565.1 uncultured Kordia sp.
TCTCTGATTTTGCACCCAATGAAGAGGGTCAATCGGTGGCATGGTTAGGGGCACCTATCATTCAGCAAGGCTATTTGCACAGTTATGCAATGTTCCGCCTGCCCAACAACGGGATCACTAAACTGATCGCTGATATCAATCAAAACTCTTTACATGTAATTCCAAAAATTGAAATGTTTTTTTGGGTAGGATTTTCTCTATTATCATAAATATGACGCATACTATACTTCCAAAGCCCCATATTTCCACTACCAGTATTCATGCCCTTCTTCGCTTTCCAATTGTATGATATTTTATAGTTTTTAGAAGAATCATTTTCAGCTAGATAAACTGCATAGTCTCCTATTGTTATTAGAATTACATCAACACAATATTTGTCTCTAATCACTGAACTAATATTAGCATTGACTCTTCTATTTATTAGATTAAAATCAGAAATACTTAAATTATAGTTTCCTATATTACCGATTACTCCAATATATTCTTCTAAAGCTTCAGTTTCTTTTTTTAGTTTTTTTAGTTCAAGAATTTCTTCAGAAGTATACTCATCTGATTCTATAGCTTCTTCAATTTCATCAGCTAACTCATAAGCAGCTGTTTTTTGCTTTTCACAACCCTCCTCATTCATTATATCACTTCTAAAGTTTCTAGCTATACTTGAGAGTTTATAGTCAAAATCGGAAGGAGTATCTTGGGTATTAAAAACGCCAAAAAAAATTGTTGTGGTTATTATAAGTATTAATTTCATCTGTTTTTCTTATTTATGATTCTTTACCTTTTTTAACATAGATAGAATAACTAGTCCTATAGCAACTTTTTTCATCAAAAACACCAGGAATAGCATTCATTTTTTTTAAGTTTAGTGTGTGTTTTTTTTATTTAAATGGAAATTACTTTTTTAATTCCTTTATTAACTTGTTCCAAGATTTACTTGTTTGCTGCTTAATTTTATTACTGATCATGGTATTAGCTGCTTTATTAGAATATGATAAGAAATTACCCCAGTCATAATGCTCTGACTTTACATAACCTTGGACGGAAACATCCCATTCCCATTTTCTTTTCCGATCTGCTCCTTTATAGGAATACCTATTTAAAATCCTTCTTTTGAAAATTTCTTCATATGTGTTACTTTTTTTTATCCCTGCAAAATGTTTTGAACGTTTAATTGTTCTTTTCATTTTTCTATAATACGTAGATACACTAGCCGACTTTAGTAAAACAGAACTACCATCAAATTCAAACCCTAAATACATGAAGTTTTTATTCCAGTTTATTTCTTTTCGAAATTCTTGCCCACATATTAAACTGTTATTTTCCCTCTTGAAATGAAATATTTGTGTTTTAGGTTCTTGAATTTCTAATTTTATTTTATCTATTTCAAGGTTCATTAGCTTAATGATATTGTCCTTTTCTACTTTAGGACAAACCACCACCATATCGTCAGAATAACGTCTATAAATACCTTTATTAGAAATATATTCATTTATCGTTTTATCAAAATCAATCATGTAAGCATTTGCAAGGACAGAACTTATTGGGGAACCTTGAGGGATACCAAAATTTCTTTTGACGACTGCACCATTTGCTAATTTTGCTTTTTTAGTATTCTTTAAAAGTTTGTTCTTAACTTTTAAAAATTCTTTTTGAGTACAGAAAGCTATAGCATCCTTATTTTTTAAATGTTTTATTTTAGAAATTCTAGCCTTTCTAATGGGCATTAAATTCCCTTGAAAATCTCTTTTCTGAATTAGTATCTTATCTTTAAACTCTTCAAAGATATCTACTATATCTACATAGCTAAAGCGAGTTATACCTTTAAACACATTAAAATGTGCTTTTGATAGTGCTGATACATTAAATATTTTTGCCCATATTTCTCGTAATACTTTATGATCTAAATTGTCAAAAAAGCTTTTTATATCAAAAGCAATAACTACAAATTCATCTTCATTATAATCCTTTATATATTTAAAAACATCATTAGCAAAATCTATATTACATTTATTAGGCCCGTCAATACTTTTTTTCTCCTTTGGGATAGACCTATAGGCTAATATAGATTCATCTAGATTGTATTGCTTTAAGAGCTTTTCATATTCAACTGATATGAGTTGTGAATAATAACTGTAGATCAAAGAATCTAAATGAGATGCATAGTAGAGTTCTCTTTCTTTAATAGCTCTTTTTCGTAAAGCCTTATCCCCTGTTAGTATAACCTTACCATTATCTTTAGAATATTCTTTTCTAAACTTTCTAACTTTTGATGTTCTGTGAATAAAAGGCAAGAAAGAATGTTTGGCTATTTTAGACGGATTTGTAACATAATTTTCAATCCATTTAATTCTATCCGAGTTTTGTAAGGGTAAGCCAATGTGTGGATACCTTTTTAATTTAAACCAATCTTTTTCTTTTTTCTTTGCCATAATCAAAATGAGAAATGGGGAGCCAACTACGAGGCGGTGCTTTTAGAAATAATTGCTTACTTCGTGAATGAATGCATGCTCTATCGACACCAACGTGTCGCCCCAATTCAAGTCGGGTGGTAAAATAATTGTTATATATTGTAAAATAAACTCTATGACGAACTTAAATGACAGAACAATCAATAGGTATGCCTCTATCAGTATTTCTCTGATGGCGGGGCTAATACAGATGTTAAACCTTATAGATATAGAAATAATTCCATATTTAGGTTGCATTTGTAAAATACCATATCCTCAACAGCTTTTAATGTTGAGCTAGACTAAACGTCTATACCTTAAAACGCATTATTCGGCTCTCCCCAAAACTCACTTTTTTATTTTTATGTTAACACTTTCAATTCTTTCTTCTTAATTTTTTTCCATCTCATTATTGATGCGCTTAACTCTCTAGCCACTCTTTTACCTTCTATAGCCATATCTCTACTATTTTCGGTGTGAAAATCACCTATTGTAGCTTTATATTCTTTTGGATCTCCAAGGGAATGCTGCATAGGTTTTCTGTATATCTCTCCCCAACTTAATATGTCTTGAAAAACTCCTTTATCTTGATATTCGCCACTATTCCAGTTTTTAAGAAAAAAAGCTTGCTCAAATGAATTCTCATTTATTTTTACTAAATCCTTTATTTTTTTTGCTACTCCTTTAAAACCTATTTTTAGTTTATTTTTTTTCATCATTGAATTTAAACGATCTTCAATAATGCCATAACAGATAAAAGATGCTTCAAAATAATATTCATTTTCTATAGCCTCATCTACTCTATTCAATAAATGTTTGTACCAGTCCGATTTTTTCATTAATTATCTCATTAATTATATTTCAATTTTTTTTACAGCTAATAAGGTTTTATAAAACTCATCCTCACCTTTAGGATCAACTATAGAAAAATCATTACCTAAAGTAGAAGTTACCTTAACTAAAGCCTCATTATACTGTGGAACCATCCATGACATTTTCTCTACTACCTTATCAACACCTGAGGCAATCCCATTTTCAATTATTTCATTCAGTGACTTTAATTTAATGTACATATTAGCTCTAAACTCATGTAATTCCGGAGACTTTAAATCTTGCTCATTCACCTCAACAAGTTGCTTTATTGCTTCAAACTCATTTGTAGCCCATATTCCATCTTGTTCATGTAAATTAATATGATCGGAACAAAATTTATTAAAAGGGCTTTTTCTTGATATTTCAGGATCTATAATTATTCTTGGAAAATTAGCTACTTTAGACTCTAAATAATAAGCTCGTACTAAACCTGGCCCTACACAATATCTTTCATTATGATATAGTTTTTCATAAGTTATCCCACCACGTAATAATACTCCTTTAGAAAGTATCATATTTTGTGCTTCATGAATAGTATCTATTAATTCCTTGAAATTCCATTCAAGATACTCTTTAGTACCTCTATAAGATATAACAACCAAATCTGAAAAAACAGTAACTCTTCTATCTTGAAGTCTTACTGGGTCAATAACCTTAAAGTCATCGTTTTGTACTGCATATTTAGATTTAGCGAACCTTTCATGAAAGGATTCCTTGCTCATATCTTTGTGAAACGTTTCCAAAACATCTAAAACATTTTTTAAATCTCTTTCTTCTAAGTATTTTACAAAACCTAAAAGGTCAACAAATGCTACTAGTCTATACTCATATGCTGCATCTTTAAAAGTAAACCCCGTGTATTCTTCCTCATCAGCTATATTCATATCAATACTTCCTTTTTCTTTTCAAAAACCTCCTTCAAACAACATTGCATGAGTTGTTTTATTTGGGTTTGATTGTTTTCTAATTGTTTTTTCAAAATCATCGCAAAGTTGATTTACGATATCTTCTGTTTCTTTAACAAAGAATTGACCTAATGCTTTTCTATTACGTCTTATGTATCTTCTGTAAATTAAAGCAAAGTCATTGTAGATTTCTTCTTCATCAAACACTGAACCTTCATCTTTCATTTTTGCTATTAAATGTTTTCCATTTTCTGGTAAGCGTACATAATCAAAAAAGGATTCTATTTTATTTTGGAAATCTAATATCAACGCTTCTATTTCGTCTTCTTCTTCATTACGCTTTTCAATAACTGCTAAGATGTCAAACTTATACTGTTTACCGTATTCAGCTCCAGGATCATTTACTTCAGATTTCTTTTTGTCCTTTTTTTCTTTTTCTTCAGGTGGAGCAACTATACCTAATCTATTATCAAAATATACCTCCACATCATCTATTAACTCTGTAGTACCTACCAAAGTATTGTACAATACACTAAACCTATACCAAAAGTCTGTAAAATGTTTATCACTATACTTATCATCTATCTCTATTACAAATGCAATAAGGTTTAAAATTTTAAAGTATTTATTAATATTCTGTTTTAGTTTTTTAGCTTCTTCTGGTTGCTTTCTTACTAATTGAGTTACCGCATTTTCATATTCCTGAATAACTGATATATCTTTTTTATCTCCTAAATGATAATTTTTAAATAATTTGAAATGTGCTTTAAATATATCTTCTTGGTTTAAGTTTTTATATATTTCTTGCAATAACTCTTCTTGCCCTAATGGGTCAAAATCACTTACCACAACATTACTGAAATGTTCAAAGGCTTGTTTTATGTTATTTACATTTACATTCTTATACGATAAATCTATAATCTTACAATCTTTCTTATACTTACCTGCTGTACGATTTACTCTTGAAATAGTTTGTATAGCATTTATACCTCTTATCTCTTTATCTAAAAATAAGGTGTGTAATTTAGGTTCATCAAAACCTGTTTGCAACTTATCTACTACTATTACTAAACCGTTCTTTTTTACTGCAAAATCTTGTAATACTTTAGCTTCAGATAAACCACCGTTTAATGTTGTAGCACTTTCGTATTTCTGACCATCTGAACTATAAACTATAAAAATTGGAGCATCTTTAAAACGCTCGTATTTCTTCTCCCCAACTAATTCGCTGTAATATTGCTTAATATACTTACGATATTTAATAGCTGCTTTAATTGATGAAGCTGCAAACATTGCTTTTGCTGTACCTCTAATATTATGATACACTGCCGTAACTAAACGCTTAGCTACAAATTTTGAAATAGCCTCTATACGCTCTTCATCTTCGTATATTTTCTTTTTACTAATTCTATATTTTTTACCATTTGCATCAACACCTGAATCTGGATTGACTGGTAATTCTCTGTAATAACCTTTATCCCCTTCAAAACCTTCTGTTGCATCTTCTGGTTTTTCAAAATACATTTTAGCAGATACAGGAACAATCCCTTTAATTGGGTTTAATATATAGCCATCTTCAATAGCTTCTTTCATTGTATAGCTATCAAACGGAACCCATATTTTCTCTGCTTCCACATATTTATTATATTCTCCAAAACGAGCCAATGTTACATCACTCGGTGTTGCTGTAAAACCGATTATTAAGTTTTTCTTATTATAAGTCTTCTTATATTCTTTATTAGTATCAAAACTGTTTTGTAATTCATCAAACAAAGACACCATTTCTTCATGCTGTGCACCACTATTAGAACGATGTATTTCATCAATTAAAAAAGCGATACGCATTGATGATAAACGCTGTAAAACTTCATCACCTAAAAGTTCTCTTATAGAATTGAACTTTTGAAGATTGACTACTACTATACGTTTATCCGTATTTAAGGCTTCTAAAAATGATTTTCTGTTATTGGCTTCTATGAACATACTTTTAGATATATTCATATTGTACATTAAGCTATCTAATTGATCTCTTAACTGTACTCTATCTACCACCAACATTATTTTATCATATACAAACTCGTCATTTTTACGTAAATCTTTAAGCTGTAATGATGTCCAACCTATAATATTACTTTTCCCAAAACCTGCTGCGTATTGTAAGAGTAATGAATAGACGTTTTTATTGTTTTGATACTTCTGCCTTTTGTGTATTAAATCTTCTATTTGAGTAGCTCCTAAGCCTTTATCTGTTAGTTGCTGACGTAGTTTGTTGATGAAGTAATCTGGTTCATCTTCATGTTCTAAAAACTCATCTATTTTATTGATGATTTTATCTGCTCCAAATTTTTGTTTAGGCCTTGGCGCTATTAATCTACCATCATTATGCTTGTATTCTTTTTGTTTTCCTTTTTCTGATTTTACTAATTCACGCTCAATAAAGTTATAATAGAGTATTTCTCGCTCTATCATTTTTTTTCCGTACAATGCTTTAAACACCTCTTCAAAACGCTGTTGTTTTGTAGCTTCTCTATTATTTAAAGGATATGGTTTTAAAGCATCTAAAACATTAGGTTTATAATTTTTATCAAAATCAAAACTTTTACTATCTGCTTGTGTTTTTATCTCATAGATCGGAAGAGCGTC
>CAJXHW010000094.1 GCA_913054565.1 uncultured Kordia sp.
ATAATACAGACCCACTTAATCCAGAATATTTGGGTTACTTAAACACAAATGCAGGAGTACATTATTGGCGAGATGTGAAAGTGTATCAAAATCATGCTTTTATTGTAGCAGATAACGTTGGTGCACACGGTATGCAGGTGTTTAATTTAACTAGATTACGAAGTGTGGCAAGTCCGCCAGAAAATTTTACAGCAGATACTGTACTAACAGCTGGTTGGAATGGTTCTGAAATAAGAAGTTGTCATAATATTGTTATCAACGAAACTAAAGGAATGGCATATTTAGTGGGGTGCAGTAGTGCCAATGGAGGAGGACCAATGTTTATAGATATTACAGACCCGATAAATCCAGTTGCTGTAGGTGAGTATACTGCCGAAGGGTATACACATGATGCTCAAGTAGTAACTTACAATGGACCTGATACTACTCACTTGGGTAAAGAATTGATGATTGCAAGTAACGCAAATAAAGTAGTTATTATTGATGTGTCTACACCAACTTCACCAATTAAAATATCTGAAGTGTCATATAATAATACTGCATACACACATCAAGGCTGGTTTTCATCTGACATGAACTATTTTCTAGTTGGTGATGAGCAAGATGAACAAGGTTATGGAGGAAACACACGAACAATTGTATTTGATTTTACAGACTTAGATAACCCAGTGTATCATTCTGACTTTACAGGAAACAGTTCTGCAATTGATCATAATTTATATGTTAAAGATAACTTAGTGTTTGAGGCAAACTACACATCGGGGTTACGAGTATATGATATTTCGGACATTAATAACATTTCTGAAGTGGGTTATTTTGACACGCATCCAGAAAATAATAACACTACTTTTTATGGTGCTTGGAGTGTATATCCATACTTTAATAGCGGTAATATAATAGTTAGTGATATTGATAGAGGTCTATTTATACTTAGAAAATCAGGATTTCCATTAAGTGTTGATAACTCAGTTTTTAATGAAAAACAAGTGTCGGTATATCCAAACCCTGCAAGTGAAAAACTAACTGTATCAACTAAAGATGAACATATCAAACAATTGTATGTATATAATGCGTTAGGGCAAAAAGTTATTGATTTTGAATTTAACAACTTTAATGAAGTAACTCTTGATGTTAGTTATCTTTCTAATGGTGTTTATTTTTTAAAGATTAATGATGATTATGCACAGAAAATTTTAATAGAAAAGTGAATATTAGTATAGTTAATCTTCAATTCCGTATATTTACGACATATGTAATTGCAAAACCCTACTTAGTAATGAAAAAGCTTATAGCCTCTTTTAAATTAATTTGCTTGTTGTTAACGGCATCTTTGGTGTTAAATTGTTCAGACGATTTAGATGATGTGATTCAAGATAATGACGGTGATACTATTTCAAACCAATTAGATAATTGTATCAACACAGCTAATACTGATCAAATAGATACTGACAGCGATGGTATTGGTGATGCATGTGATGATGATGATGATGATGATGGGGTGTTAGATGTAGATGATAATTGTCCGTTAGTTGCCAATGCTGACCAGCTAGATGTTGACGGAGATGGAATTGGTGATGTTTGTCAAGGCGCTCAATTTCCTTGTGAAAATGGTTTTGCTGGTGTGTACCCATGTGATGGGTATGATTTAATGGCTCATGTGCCTTTAAGTGATTTAGGTGCAACAACAGGAAATGACTCTTGGGGTTGGACAGATCCTGTTTCTGGAGCAGAATATGCTTTAGTATCTACTAATACCGGAACAGCATTTTTAGATATTACGCATCCATCTGTGCCAGTATTAATAGGGACTTTAGCTACCGCTACAGTAAACAGTACTTGGAGAGATGTTAAAGTGTATCAAAATCACGCTTTTATAGTTAGTGAAGCTTCTAACCACGGTATGCAGGTGTTTGATTTAACACGATTAAGAACTGCAACTAATTTACCAGTTGTATTTAATTCTGATGCTCATTACACAGGGTTTGGAAGAGCACATAATATAGTAATTAATGAAGTTAGTGGTTATGCATATGCCGTAGGGTCAAACACGTTTTCTGGTGGGCCACATTTTATAAATATTCAAGATCCGATTAACCCAATTGCTGCTGGAGGGTATAGTGCTGATGCTTATTCCCATGACGCACAAGTGGTAACTTATGATGGGCCAGACCCAGATTATCAAGGAAAAGAAATATTAATAGGAAGTAACGCAAATGAAGTAGTTATTGTTGATATTACAGATAAGGCAAATCCTGTAAATATATCAAGTGTAAATTATCCTAACATTGGATATACACATCAAGGATGGTTTACAGAAGATAAAAAATACTTTATTGCAGGAGATGAGTTAGATGAAATAGATTTTGGAGGAAATACAAGAACATTGGTTTTTGATTTTACCGATTTAGATAGCCCAACATTACATTTTCAGTATTTAGGAACAACTCAGGCTATTGATCATAACTTGTATGTTAAAGACGGGTTGTGTTATCAAGCTAACTACACAGCTGGTTTACAGGTTTTAGATACGTCAAATATAGGGTCAGGATCATTAAGTCAAATAGGTTTTTTTGATACTTATCCAGCAAACAACAGTACAGGTTTTCATGGCGCATGGAATGTATATCCATATTTTGAAAGCGGAAATATTATCATTAGTGACTATGATGGTGGGCTGTATATTGTAAAGGCAAGCGATTTATAGGTTATGAAGTGGATATCTTATATTCTTTTAATAAGTATACTGTTAACATCTTGCTCTAGTGATGATGGTGTTTTAGAAACGACGTCTCATGTTGAATGGGTTAAGACCTTTGGTGGTTCAAAAAACGAAGTAGCAAATTCTATAGTTACTACACAGGATGGAGGGTATGTGGTATTAGGTTATACGCAGAGTACAGATGGCGATGTAACTAACAACCCAACAGAAGGACACGATTATTGGGTGTTAAAATTTAATGCTAATGACGAGTTGGAGTGGGATAAAACCTACGGAGGTTCACAAGACGATAGAGGAAATGAAATTATTGAAACTCAAGATGGCGGTTATGTTTTGGTTGGGTATAGCACTAGCTCAGATGAAGATGTAACTAGCAATGCAGGGTCTCATGATTTATGGATAGTGAAACTTAATGCAACTGGGAGTATTGTATGGGAAAAATCTTTAGGTTATATAGGTTCTGATAAAGCACTAACGGTTATAAAAACTGCAGATAATGGTTACTTTATTGCGGGAGTTTTAGATGTTACTGCGTCTGGAGGTGCAGGAAATAGCAAAGCAGCATTACATGCAGGAGGTGATTATTGGGGAGTAAAATTAGATGCTTCAGGTAATATTCAATGGACAAAATATTATGGCGGAAATTTAAGTGAAGTACCTTATGATGTTGTTCAAACTACCGATGGCGGTTATATTATGGTTGGATCTTCCGATAGTATAGATGTTGATATTTCTAACAATAATGGTTTAGATGATTTTTGGATTGTTAAAATTAATGCTACAGGAACTATAATTTGGGAAAAATCTTTTGGAGGTACTGGTATTGATGAAGCGCACGGTATTGTTGCTTCAAATGATGGCAACTATATGATTGTTGGTGAAACAAGAAGTGATGACGGCCATGTAAGTTTGAATAAAGGTGGGGCTGATGTTTGGTTGATAAAAATTGATGACTCAGGTAATTTGCTATGGGAAAAAACCTATGGAGGTAGTAGTTTTGATGTTGGAAGATCAATTAAAAAAACACATGACGGTAATTATGTATTAATAGGAAGCTCAAGAAGTCAAGATGATGATGTGTCAATAAACAGAGGACAAAATGATGCTTGGGTATTAAAAATATCAGAAACAGGTGCAAAGCAATGGCAACACTCTATAGGAGGCTCTCAGATAGACTTTGCATATGATGTAATAGAAAATACATCTAATGAAATTATTCTTGTAGGAGAGTCTGGAAGTAATGATTTTGATATCTTAGAAAATAAAGGATTTACAGATTTATTAATAGCAAAAATAAAATAAAATGAAAAAAATAATAGCAATTTTAATATTAAGTGTGTTTGCATCTTGCTCTAGT
Source organism: uncultured Kordia sp. (assembly GCA_913054565.1). Taxonomy (GTDB): domain Bacteria; phylum Bacteroidota; class Bacteroidia; order Flavobacteriales; family Flavobacteriaceae. Next base: position 4,077 of record CAJXHW010000094.1, read on the forward strand.
GATGATGACGTTCAAGAACTTCCAAAAACAGAGGTGACACTTAGTTTTTCTCATAACTGGAATGGCTTTGTGGTAACAGATGCAGATTTTAACTTAATTCAATATTTTAACGCCAATACAGATGAACTAAGTATAGAAAAACTTCGGTATTTGATTTCTAAAGTAACCTTTCACAAATCAAATGGAGAAACTATAGAAACTGAAGGGTACAATTTAGTTGATGTAACTAATAATACAAACTTGACTTTCACTCCAAATGTTCAAATTCCTGTAGGAACTTACTCAAATGTTTCGTTTACATTCGGTTTTGATAATGAAGACAATATTGATGCTGCATATACCGATTTAAACTCTGAAAGTTGGGGGGTGCCAATGATGTTAGGCGGTGGATATCATTTTATGCAGTTAGAAGGGAAGTTTATCGATAATGTAGCAGCAGAAACAGGTTATGCGTATCATGCAATAAAAGCGGTTGATAATTCAGATCCTAATAACTTAATTTTTCAAGACACATTTTTTACAGTTAATTTAGGACAAGTAATTGTTAGAGAAAATGCTGGTATAGAGGTGAAAATGAATATTGCAGAATGGTTTAAGAACCCTAATACATGGGACTTAAATGCTAGACATAGTATGTTAATGCCTAATTTTGATGCACAAGTAGACATGTATGAAAATGGGCAAACTGTATTTAGTTTAGGAAATGTAACACCATAAAGATGAAGTTAAAAGAGTTGTGGGTAATATGTTTGGTTGTATTTTCTGTATCATGTTCAAAAGATGAGGTAATAGAAGCTTATGTACCTACACCACAACCATTAAATGTACCTCAACTATTTGACGAACTTATATTAGCGCCTGTTATACCCTTTAATAATCCACAAACAGAAGAAGGTGTTGCTCTTGGGAAAAAATTGTTTTTTGATACAATACTCTCAGCAGATAACACCCAATCTTGTGCAAGTTGTCACGCACCTGCCAATGCATTTACGGATAGTGCACAATTTAGTGTAGGTGTAGATGGTATTTCCGGAAATAGAAATTCAATGCCATTATTTAACTTAGCCTTTAACTATGATGAAAAATTCTTTTGGGATGGCCGAGTATTTAGTATAGAGCAACAAGCATTACAACCCGTAGAAAATCCAATTGAAATGCACAACACCTGGGAAAATGTTGTTGATGCACTGCAAAATGATAGCCAGTACCCAGCATTATTTTCAAAAGCATTTGGAACTTCAGAGATCCGTTCAGAATTAGTAACACGGGCTATTGCACAGTTTGAGCGAACTTTAATTTCAGGAAATTCAAAATTTGATCAATACCTGTTAGGAAACGCTACCTTGACTACTGAAGAGTTAAACGGATTTAATGTGTTTATGGATGAAACTAAAGGAGATTGTTTTCATTGTCACGGTAGTAATAACAACCCTCTGTGGACCGATAATAAGTTTCATAATAATGCATTAGACGCTACATTTACCGACTTAGGCTTAGGCGAAGTATCTGGAGATCCTAACGATAATGGGAAATTTAAAACCCCTTCATTAAGGAATTTAGAATTTACCGCACCTTATATGCATGACGGACGTTTTAATACACTTGACGAGGTTATCAATCATTACAGTGAAGGCTTACAAAATTCCGCTACTGTAGATCCGCTAATGAAAAAAGTTAACGAAGGGGGTGTGCAGTTATCGATTCAAGAAAAAGCAGATTTAAAAGCTTTTTTATTAACCTTATCAGATTATGAATTTATCAATAATTCAGATTTCCAGAACTAAATTGCTCAAAATATAAGTAGTTTTAGTTTTTAACTTTATCTTCGTAAAAGTAAACTTTAGGAGTAGCTAATTTATTAATGTTAGTTTGAGAAAAATCCTTATAACCTGATTTGGTTAATGCCAACGGAGGGAAAAGCTATTAGTGTAAATACACTTTTTATCTACTTTATTATTGTTTGCCAACAGATAAACTATAACACCATTGTTATTAAAAAAAACAATAAAATGAAAATCTCCGTAGAACTTACCTTAATGCCATTACAAGATAATTATAGAAATCATATAGTCAATTTTATAACACGCTTACGTAATTCCAGTTTTCATATAGAAGAAAATGCATTAAGCACCCAAGTATATGGTGATTATGATGAGGTAATGCCGTTTTTAAATAACGAATTAAAGCAATCGTTTATTGAGTCTAAGGCAATTATAGCAAATATGAAAATTGTTAAATCTGACAGGAGTAATTATGAGCCACGTTTTTGATTTTCTTTTTGGTCAATACTCAGGCTATAGTAATTTAAATATCACAATTGAAGCCACTGCAATTTTATTTAGCATTTTATCAGTTATATATTCTTTAAAAAATAAAGTATTGGTGTTTCCTACAGGAATTATAAGCACATTGTTGTTTGTATATCTATTGTTCAAATGGGGTTTGTTGGGTGACATGATTGTAAATGCATATTATTTAGTAATGAGTGTTTACGGTTGGTATATTTGGACTAAAAAAGTAGATGAAACACATGTAACTCCAATTACATACACTAATAAAATGGAGCATTTGTCGACCTTTTTTATTTTCATGGGTACAATGTTTTTTGTATATATGATTTATACCTTTTTTGATAAATGGAATGATTGGACAGCTTATGTTGATACATTTACTACAGGATTGTTTTTTGTAGGAATGTGGTTAATGGCCAAGCGCAAAATTGAAAATTGGATTTATCTACTTGTAGGCGATTTGATATCTGTGC
>CAJXHW010000095.1 GCA_913054565.1 uncultured Kordia sp.
ATATTTTTTTTTACAAAGATACACAGCCTTAGATAATCTGACTTCATTTACACTAACTAATTTCTTGTGAAATTAACACTTCTTTAATTCTTTTGAAGGATCCCAAAAACATTCTGATAACTGTTGAATTTGATTATCTATAATTTCTACCCCTTCATTTTCTAGCAATTGCTGCATGAGGTTTGTTCCTTGAAAATGATGTTTTCCTGTCAGCAACCCCTTTTTATTAACTACTCTATGTGCAGGCACCCCTTTTATATGTGAGGCATTCATTGCCCAACCTACCATTCTTGCGCCTTTTGCCATGCCTAAATACACTGCAATAGCACCATAAGATGTTACTCTACCTTCAGGTATTAACCGCACCACCTCATACACTCGTTCAAAGAAATTTTTAGACTCCAATATTATAAAAGACTCAATTTAATAAGAGATAGAATTGCTAGTATTAAAGCCAAAGCACTTAATACATAATTTGTATTTCTACTGAAATTTTCACTTTTATCAGACTTTTTAAACAACACGATGTATGTGCTAATTGCTGAAAAACTCCCCAATACAATTGCTAAAATAAAGATGATAACATCTGATGTAGAAAAACTAAAATTACCAGAAGTTGTTAAAGTGGTACACACAAAACTATAAAATGGAATAGGGAATACATTTAGCACCGAAAAAATCACACCCTTTAAAAACAAATTCCTCTTCTTTTTTAATTCAATGTTTTTAGGTGTTACTTTTGCTTTTGCTGCGAAGAAAAAATAAATAGCCAAACAAAAGAATATTGCTACTCCAACTTCTTGAATTATTGACAACTCATCTTCAGATAAATTTAAAAACTCAGCAATCAACACTGCAATTCCTGCCTGAGCTGCAACAACCAAACACGCGCCCAACGTAAACATTAATGCGCGTTTTCTTCCTTGCTCAACACTAATCTTTGCTGCATTTATATTTAGTATTCCGGGGGGCAACACTCCAAAGAACGACCACAAAAAACAATATAAAAACAGGACCGATAAGTGCATTTATTTTATTTTAAATTTAATATACGTAATTGCTTTATCGACTTCTAAATACTGCTTTTCATAAAATGTTTGAATTGCAGTAACTTCTTTTGGCGACCCTTCATTTCTATACACGTTATGGTTTGCGTACTCTACCTCATGTCCTGCTCCGTGCAACAACCCTAAAGTGTAGCCATGCATAAATTCGCTATCCGTTTTTAAATGCACTACTCCATTTTCATTTAATACCGTTTTGTATTTTTCTAAAAACTCAGCATTTGTTAAACGATGTTTTGTTCGTTTGTATTTAATTTGAGGGTCAGGAAAAGTAATCCAAATTTCACTAACTTCATTTGCTTCAAATATTGATGTGATTAATTCAATCTGAGTTCTTACAAAAGCTACATTAGACATATTATTCTCTAATGCAGTTTTAGCTCCTCTCCAAAACCTAGCTCCTTTTATATCTAATCCAATAAAATTTTTGTCTGGAAAAAGCTCACCTAAACTAACAGAATACTCTCCTTTACCACAACCTAACTCTAAAACAATAGGGTTATCATTCTTGAAAAAATCTGAATTCCACTTTCCTTTTAATTTGAATCCATCACTAACCAATTCTTCTCTAGTTGGTTGAAAAACATTTGAAAAAGTTGCATTTTCATTAAACCGTTTTAGCTTATTCTTACTTCCCACTCCTGTATAATTTTTGGTAAAAATAAAAAATTAATGTGGCAAATAATGTAACTTGCTTTTATTATTCATGACAAACACTAAAAACATACTTGTAGCACCACTAAACTGGGGTTTAGGCCATGCCACAAGATGCATACCCATTATTAATGCTTTATTAAATAATGGATTTACACCAATTTTAGCTTCAGATGGTGACGCTTTAGTGCTGTTACAAAAAGAGTTCCCAGACTTAAAAAGCTTTCAATTACCCTCATACAATGTTAAATATTCAAAAGACGGCCGCTTTTTTAAATGGAAAATACTCAGAAATATACCTTACTTAATTACAGCTGTACTAAAAGAACATCAACAAATTAAAAGTCTTGTTGTTAAACTAAACCTTTCTGGCATTATTTCAGACAACAGACTTGGTGTTTACCACAACACTATTCCATCGGTTTATTTATCTCATCAACTGACCGTTTTAAGCGGCAATAGCACATGGCTTACAAGTAAATTACACCTAAAAACTATTGCTAAATTTAACGAATGCTGGGTACCAGACATTAGCGGAAACACCTCTTTTAGTGGTAAATTAGGGCATTCAAAAAAACATCTTGATAATGTAAAACACATTGGAATATTGAGTCGGTTTAAAAAAACTGATCTTGCTAAAACCTATGATTATTTAGTTATTCTGTCTGGCCCAGAACCTCAACGCTCCTTTTTAGAAACCAAGCTCCTTAATGAATTTAGAAAAACTACAAAGAGTGTTTTATTTATTCGCGGTAAAATATCAACCAAACAACATGTAAAAACTACAAAAAACATAACTGTTTATAATTTCATGACCAGTCTTCAACTTGAAGATGCAATTAACAGAAGTACTATGGTCATTTCCAGATCTGGCTATACAACCATAATGGATTTGGCTACAATTGGCAAGAAAGCGTTTTTTATTCCAACACCAGGACAATATGAGCAATTGTATTTAGCTGAACGAATGAATGATTTACAATACGCACCTTACGCTTTACAAGAACACTTTAGTTTTAATGATTTAGAAAAAGTAAAGAACTATAAAGGGCTTTATACCTCTAAAAAAACAACTAATTTTAATAACTTGTTTGAGTTATTTCTGAACTGATTTTAATGTAAATGAAAATTCTGAACCTAAACCGTATTCACTTTCAACATATATTTTCTGGTCATGTGCTTCTATAATATGTTTTACAATAGACAGGCCTAACCCTGAGCCCCCTTCGTCTCTTGAGCCACTTTTACTAACTCGATAAAATCGCTCAAATAATCGAGATAAATGTTTTTGTTCAATTCCTTCGCCATTATCTGTAACACGAACAACTACTTTCTCTTTATTTAGCTGCTCTATACTTATTTCTGTAGTTCCATTTTTTTGACCGTATTTAATAGAATTCACTATTAAGTTTGTAATCACTTGCCTTATTTTTTCTTTATCTGCTTTTACTATAACCGGCCCATTATACATCTTGTCAAACACTAAAGAAATACCTTTTTCATGAGCTTTAATTTCAAACAACTCAAAAACATCATGTATCATTTCAACAACATCAAACTCCTCTTTACTTAAACTCAGGTTTCCAACTTCAATATTAGTAATCAAGTCTAAATCGTCAACAATATAAATTAATCGCTCTACACCTTTACTTGCCCTATCCAAATACTTATCCCTAACATTTACATCTTCTACGGCACCATCCATTAACGTTAAAATATAACTTTGCACCGTAAATAATGGTGTTTTTAGCTCATGGGCAATATTACCCATAAACTCTTTACGGTAGTTATCCCTGATTTGAAGAGTTTCTATTTTTAATTTGTTTTTAGCAGCTATCCTTTTAACATCACTTGTTAGCGTACTAATATCTGTAGTAACCGCCTCTGGGCTCAGCATCGTTTTATCTAGCAACGACACATCTTCATAGGTTTTTTTTATCAGTCGGTAAATAAATTTTTCTGATCTAAATTGGATAACAACCAGACTAGACAAAAACGTAATTAAAAGAAACCCTATTGTTTTTATTACACTTACCTGTTTATAAAAAAAGCACAAAATCAACAAGGCTATTATTAGGGTAATAACCAATGAAGAGTAAAGCGCAAATTTGTATGTTTTTTTAATTTTTATCATTAACTCACAACAAACTTATAACCAACACCTTTTACGGTTTTAAATGAATTATCTCCTACTTTTTCTCTCAATTTTCTAATATGCACATCAATTGTTCTTCCTCCAACAACAACTTCATTACCCCAAACAGAGTTTAATATTTCATCTCTGGTAAATACACGTCCAGGTTTTGATGCTAATAATGATAATAATTCAAATTCTTTTCTAGGCAATATTAGTTCTTCTCCATTATTCACTACTTTGTATTCATCCCTATTAATTGTTAGGTTTCCTAAATTTATTGCGGTAGATTCTTCTTTATCAATTGTTGATCTGCGTAACAATCCTTTAACCTTACTTAATAACACTTTTGGTTTTACCGGTTTGGTAATATAATCATCTGCTCCAGCGTCAAAACCAGCTACTTGAGAGTAATCCTCACTTCTAGCTGTTAAAAATGTAATTATGGTATTTGACAATTCTGGTATTTTTCTAATTTGTTCACAAGCTTCTACACCATCCATTTTTGGCATCATCACATCTAAAATGATTAAATCTGGTTGCTCTTTTTTAGCCACTTCTATCGCCTCTACACCATTAGTTGCTGTAAACACGCGGTAACCTCCTGATGATAAATTATAACCTACTATTTCTAAAATATCAGGCTCATCATCAACTAATAAAATCTTAATTATGTCAGTACTCATTTATATCTTAAATTATGATCTGAACCAAAGGTACTATATAAATCAAACTTATTAAACGAATAACAACAAGATAACACTCTCATAACATTTCTTAACCTTAAAGAAACACACAAAAAGCCTTGATGTTATTATACCGTTAAAATTAACCGATTAGCTCCACCTTATTACTAATTTCATTATTTTTTTGTAATTTTGCTGCTCATGTTTTACTAACTATTTAATACAATTATTATGAAAAAAATCTACTTTTTATTAGTTGCCATGGTGGTAACTACTTTGTCTTTTGGGCAGACAGAAATTTTTAATTCTGCCGGTGGTGGAGCGTACCCTGCTGGTTGGACAGACACAAATAATGTTACTTCTAACCTTATTGACAGAGGTACATATTACTTGGTTGAAGCTGGTTCTCCAGCTGATGAAATTGTTACAGCTATTTATGACTTATCTACATACTCTTCTGCAACACTTACATTGGACGTTGCTTCATTTGGTGGAGCTACTAACCATAGTCAAGCTAAAATTGAAATCTCTGACAATGGAGGTTCTACATTTACTCAAGTAGAAACAAGTACTACAACTACTGGCTCATCATATATAGCGGGAGGATCTTTTGCCATAAGTAGCCTTACCAATCAAGTGCAAATTAGAATTTCTAACAATGGTGCAACTACAGATGAGAGAGGCGTGCGTTTAAGAAATATAATACTTGAAGCTATAGGTACAACTCCTGAAATTACAATAACACCGGTTACTTCTGTTTCTAATTTAGATTATTTTGAAGGAAATGGACCATCTGCTGAAGGATCTTTCACAGTAGAAGGGTTTAATCTCACAACTGATATAACAGTAAACGCACCAACTGAATTTGAAGTATCATTGACTTCTGGGTCTGGATTTGGGCCAATGGTAACTGTGCCACAAACTGGAGAAACAACAGTATACGCTCGTTTAGCTGGTGGATATTTAGCAAACACTTATAGTGGTGATGTTACTGCTTCTGCTACAGGCGCAACAAATCAAACCATTACGCTAAATGGTACTGTAAGCCCTGCCGATCCTCAAATTACTGTTGGAGGTGCTGTTGGAGCTTTAAATTATGTTTTCGGTGCTGGTCCTTCTGCCGAAGACGACTTTACAGTTGAAGGTTTATTTTTAACGAGTGACATTGTAGTTACTGCGCCAACTGGTTTTGAAGTGTCTTTAACTTCTGGGGCTGGGTTTGCTGCCTCAGTAAACATACCTTACGGATCAGGTACTGTAGCAACAACAACAGTTTACACACGTCTTATAGGAGGTCAAGCAGTTAATACATATACAGGTGATATTACTATCGCATCTACAAGCGTTGCAACAGAAACAATTACTCTTAACGGAGAAGTTTTTGGACCACCAACAAACTCTTTAGTGTTAACAGGAGTATTTGACGGACCATTAACAGGAGGTACACCAAAAGGAGTAGAAATATTTGTTTTACAAGATATTGCTGATTTAAGTAATTACGGAGTAGGTAGCGCAAATAACGGTGGTGGAACTGATGGACAAGAATTCACTTTCCCAGCAGTAGCTGCAACAGCAGGAACATACATTTACATTACAGACAACACGGCAAACTTCACAAGTTTCTTCGGGTTTGCACCGGATTACACAGATGGATTTGCTAGTATTAACGGTGATGATGCTGTTGAATTATTTGAAAACGGGCAAGTAATAGATACTTTTGGAGATATTAACATGGATGGAACATCACAACCTTGGGAGTTTTTAGATGGCTGGGCATACAGAGTAGCTGATACAGGTCCTGATGGAGGGTTTATTATTGGAAACTGGACCTTTAGTGGTACTAACGTATTTGATGGACAAACTACAAATGGAACATCACCTACACCATTTCCAATTGGAACTTATGCAAATGCCTTATCTGTTGCAGATAACACAATCGATGGTTTTAGTATTTACCCAAACCCATCTAACACGGGTTCTATAAACATCACTACTAAAGCCAACCTAAACAAAAATGTTCAAATTTTTGACATGTTAGGTAAGAAAGTAATTGAGAAAAACACTACAGCAGCTGTAAACATCTCTGCTTTACAAGCTGGAATTTACATTGTTAAAGTTACTGAAAACAACGTGTCTGCTACTAAAAGATTAGTGGTTAGATAATTTAATTCATATCTTTTATCAAAAGCGCTCTATTTTATAGGGCGCTTTTTTTTATTTTTGATACTATGCAAAAGCTCCTTTTATATATTGTTTTATTTTT
>CAJXHW010000096.1 GCA_913054565.1 uncultured Kordia sp.
CATAACCACGTCTAAGCAACAGGTTATAAATGAAGAAAAATGTAAATTCAAAAAACGATAATGAGAAAGCTTTTCTGAAAAAACTATAATTTTCTAATACCCTATTAATTCTTCCTGTTTTCATAAAGCCAATATACATTTTTCTAGCTTTTCTTCTATACTCCAAGATAACACATTGTTCATTATGGTAATAGTTCATCATTACCTTATGAATATTCACTTGGTCATCGATCATTTGTTTATTCCCTTTAACCACTTCAGAGCCAATAGTTACCCCTTCCAACCTATGAAAATACAAATGAGAATCAATACAACATATATTCATTTTTCGCCTAAATAAGCGAATAAAAAATTCATGATCTTGAAACCTTCTTAAAGTTTCATCAAAAGAAACATCATTCATTACTTGCCTTCTTATTAAGGGATCAGATGTAATTATTGTATTTCTTGACATTATAAAGTTAATATCAAAGCATTTATTTTTATATATTATTGGGTTAACTACTTGGTTAACTAACAGGTCTTCTCTTACATTAGTGTGTTTAGAAATCACTACATCAACATCATATTTATTTATCAGATCTGTTTTTATTTTTAAATTATCGGTATGTAAAACATCATCTGAATCTAAAAATTTAACATAACTCCCTATACTTAATTCATATCCAAAATTCCTTGCTCCATTTCCGCCAGGTAAATGATTTTCGGGTCTGTGATGGTATTGAAACCTCGCATCTTTAGCACAATACTCAGTCATTACATTCCCCGTATTATCAGTAGATCCATCATCTACCACAATACATTCCCAATTTTTATAAGTCTGTGCCAACACCGACTCAAGGGTTTCACTAATTAGGTGTGCCCTATTAAATGTGGGAATTATTACAGATATGAGTGGTGTTTTTTCTTGCATTTTGTTATACTTAAACGATCATACCAGCCGCCACTGTTTCATTAGTAGTATCATCTATTAAAATAACACTTCCAGTTGTTCTATTTTCTCTATATGCATCTACTAGTAATGGCTTAGTTGTTCTTATTTTCACTTTAGCTATAGCATTCATTTCTAATTCTGCATGGCCATGCACTCGTTCTAAAGTATTTATATCCATAGTATACACAACTTCTTTAATCATTGCTTTTTGATCGTTAGAGGTATGCTTGATGGTATATTTTGTTCGTGGACGTGATGGCGCGTTATGTAACCAACACAACATGACTTCCAAATCTTGTAAGGCCTCTGGGCGGTTATTAGACCGCACAATCATATCTCCTCTACTCACATCGATATCATCTTCTAAAGTAATGGATACAGACATAGGCGCAAAAGCTTCTTGTAAGGATGCGTCAAACGTATCTATCGTTTTTATTTTTGATGTAAACCCTGATGGTAATACAGTTACTTCATCTGCCACACGCAATGTTCCGCTAGCTAATCGTCCAGCATAGCCTCTATAGTCTCTATGTGTGTCATTTTGTGGACGTAATACCGTTTGTACCGGAAAACGCGCATCTACTTTATTAACATCACTACTAATGTGCATGGTTTCTAAAGTATGTAACATGGGTGCCCCTTGGTACCAGTTCATATTCTCAGAGCGGTTCACAACATTATCGCCTAATAAGGCACTCATTGGAATGAATCGTACATCTTTAACCATCATTTTAGAGGCTACTTCTTCAAAATCAGCCACAATTTTAGTAAACACCTCTTCTGAAAAATCTACTAAATCCATTTTATTGATACAGACAATGATGTGCGGTATTTGTAATAATGACGCAATGAATGTATGGCGTTTGGTTTGCTCTACTACACCATGTCGTGCATCAATTAATATGGTAGCCACATTAGCTGTAGATGCTCCGGTAATCATATTTCTGGTGTATTGAATATGCCCAGGTGTGTCTGCTATTATAAACTTACGTTTAGGCGTAGTAAAATAACGGTAAGCCACGTCAATAGTAATTCCTTGTTCTCTTTCATCACGCAAGCCATCTGTAAACAAGGCTAAATCAACGCCTTTGTGGCCTTTCTTTTTACTTGTAGATTCTATAGCCTCTAACTGGTCTTCAAAAATAGACTTAGAATCGTAAAGTAGTCGCCCAATCAAGGTGCTTTTTCCATCATCAACACTTCCAGCAGTTGTAAAACGTAGTAATTGGTTATTATCTAACATGTGTGTTTTATATATGTGTCCTGTTACAAGAACAGGCGTCATTTTATAATTATTTTTTTTTTAAAAATACCCTTGGCGCTTTCTATCTTCCATTGCAGATTCAGAACGCTTATCGTCAGTTCTATTTCCACGTTCCGTTTGGCGCATGGCTGCAACTTCAATGGCAATTTTTTCTAGTGTATCCGCTTCAGATTCCATCCCTCCAGTAATGGTAATGTCTCCTAAAGTTCTGAATCGTATTTTTTTAGTCACTACTTCCTCATGCGGTTCTAAAGTTAAAAATTCAGAGTTTGGAATCCATGAATTACTTCTCCATACCACTTCACGTTCGTGTGCATAGTATAAGGAAGGAATGGCAATATTTTCGCGTTTTATATAATTCCAAACGTCCATTTCAGTCCAATTACTTATTGGAAAAGCTCTAAAATGCTCGCCTTCAAAGTGTTTACCATTTAACAAGTTCCATAATTCTGGCCTTTGATTTTTAGGATCCCATTGCCCGAAATCATCTCTATGTGAAAAGAAACGTTCTTTTGCTCTAGCTTTCTCTTCATCACGACGTCCGCCACCAATAGCGCAATCTACCTTATGCAACTCAATAGCATCAAGCAATGTTGTTATTTGCAAGGCATTTCTTGTGGCGTTTTTACCTTTCTCTTCGGCTACTTTGCCTTCATCAATTGACTCCTGCACAGAGCCTACAATTAAGTTTACTCCAAACTCTTTTATCAAATCATCTCTAAACTGAATCGTTTCAGGAAAATTATGCCCTGTATCTACATGCATTAATGAGAATGGTATTTTGCTTGGGTAAAATGCTTTTTTTGCTAAGTGCGTGACTAAAATAGAATCTTTCCCTCCAGAAAAAAGTATGACTGGGTTTTGAAATTGTGCCCATACTTCTCTTAAAATAAAGATGGCTTCACTTTCTAATTCATCTAAATAATTTAAATAATACTTACTCATTAGACACTTGTAATTTTGGTGTTATGTAGGCCATAATTTTATTTACAGCCTGCTCTATTGTTTCGTTTTCAGTGTTTATTTCTATATCTGGGTTTTCTGGCGCTTCATAAGGTGCCGAAATTCCCGTCATGTTTTTAATTTCTCCTGCTCGCGCTTTTTTGTACAAGCCTTTTACATCTCTACGCTCACATTCCTCCACAGACGTATTGACATAAACCTCAACAAAGTTAACATCTTTCACTATCTTTTTTATATTCTCTCTGTCATTTTTATAAGGCGATATGAATGCAGCCAAAACGACTAAACCTGCATCAACCATTAAGTTTGATATTTCTGCTATTCTCCTGATATTCTCTGATCTGTCTTCAGGTGAGAAACTCAAATTTTTATTGATACCATTTCTTATATTATCTCCATCTAAGGCATATGTTGCGATATCTTGTTCAAAAAGACGCTGTTCTACCAGATTAGCTATGGTTGATTTTCCAGAACCTGATAAACCTGTAAACCATACTAAAAGTGAATTGTGTTTATTTTTTTTTCTTCGATCTACTACAGATACTTTATAGTTTTGTGGAATAATATTTTTTTCCATTAGCTATCTTTTTGTTGGTTTTTTCTGGTTGGCAATCCAAAATTAGATTTGTACCAAAATCGTTCATGAACATAATATAAGCCCATTTTTATAATCGATTCTGTTATAGCTACACCTGTAGCTTTTTCTGTTGCTAAGGGATCTTCTTTAAAGAAAAAATATGCGATACAGAAGGTTGTTAACGACGCAATTACTCGCCATGTTATTGTTTTGGCTAAGTGCCTTTTTTTTGAAACATCTTCCATTACTTACAAATAAACCAAGGGTTTAATAGATTTTTTTTGTTGTACAATAGTGGTGCTTTAGTGTCCTGAGCAATGACCTGAACCCCCACTGCATTACAAATGGCTTGTCCTGCAGCTGTATCCCACTCCATTGTTGGTGCAAAACGAGGGTATATATCAGCATTACCTTCCGCAACTAAGCAAAATTTTAAAGAGCTCCCTTTAGATACTATTGTGACTTGACACCCTTCTTTTTCTAAATCAGCAACGTAAGCCATGGTTTCAGGACTCATATGTGAGCGACTTCCGACCACTTCAATAGTTTTGCTTGGTGTCTTAGGTTTTAAGAGTACTGCCTTTTTTAAGATATTTTCTATACTTGCATCATGAGACTCCAACACTGCTTTAAAGCTCTTTTTTTTATTTCCTTCTGCAACATATAAAGTCTTAGTTACAGGTACATAAATAACACCAAGTATAGGGTTCCCATCACGTACCATGGCTATGTTTACCGTAAACTCACCATTACGTTTTATAAATTCTTTAGTACCATCAACAGGGTCAACAATCCAACACTCCTGCCAATTTTTACGAATGGCATAATCAGTTTGTTTATTCTCTTCACTTATAATTGGTATTGTTGTTGGCAATAAATAACTGTTGATAATGTCATTTGCCTTTTTATCTGCAATGGTTAATGGCGACTTGTCTGCTTTAATTTCTACACCAAAGTCTGGACTATCATAAACCTCCATGATTACAGCACCAGCCTTTAGAGCGGCTTGAACTGCTATATGTACATTTGAATTTCTTTCTATCATTTATCTTAGGTTTTTTCTTGCCCTACTTATACTTTATTAGCCGCTAATATAATAAAATAGCTTAGAATGCTTATCTTAACACCATACATCACAACCAACAAATAAGTGTTTTATCTTAAATTACATGCCGTTATTTTTTAATATGCATGGCTATACTTTCAATATGGTTTTCTAGTGTGAAATTTTCGAACACATAAGCTTTTCCAGCTGCCCCCATATTTCTTGCTAATTTATTATCCTTCAACAATAGCAACATTTTTTCTGCCATGGCCACCACATCATTTTCTCTTACTAGAAAACCTGTTTCATTGTTTAATACAACGTTAGGTATCCCAGCATGAACGGTTGACACAATTGGCAAACCAGCTGCAGACGCTTCGAGTATTGCTACTGGCGTTCCTTCACTATCTCCATCATCTGCGACTTTAGAATGCTGTACAAACATGTAAGCATCCTTAAATAATTCACGTTGTTCTTCTTGATTTATCACACCTTTAAACACTACTGATTTTTCTATACCACAAGCCTTAACCAAATCATTACAAACATTTAGAAGCGCTCCATTACCCGCAAATACCAAAATTGCCTCTGGAACAACTTCAAGCACTTTCTTAAATGCCATTATTGTCAAGTGTGGTGCTTTTTTATTTACAAAACGCCCAATTGCTAAAATGTTTTTAGATTCAAATGTCGGTGAAATTTCAAAGAAGTTTTTGGCTGGGCCAGCTGGGGAGTATACAATTTTATCTATTGAACAGTTTAAGCTCAAAAGATTAGTTTTCATATGTTCTGAAACTACAACAATTCGCTTAGCATATTGAAATAAATTTTTATATTTCTCCTGATATTTTTCAATAATTTTATACCTAGAAATTTCATACCCTAACGCAATTGCTATTATGGGAATATTTAACCTTTTACATACCTCACAAACCTCAGCACCAGTTGTAAGATATTCTGCAAAAACAAACTCTACATTTTCTTTTACCAATAATTTAGCTAATTGATTAGCATTGAATGATTCAGTTTGTATTCCTAATTTTCGCTTAACTTTATTTATTACCCCATACACACGTTCGTATGCTATTGATGGAGAATACTCATCAGTTCTATACGGAAAGTTACTACCATATATAACTATTTTATCAAAAGGCAAATAAGTAATATGGTTTTGAATAAACGTTTCTGTGCTAGTTTTTTTATTAGGAGTCAGTATTGCTATTTTCATTTACTATAATATTTCTCTAATAATCTATAAATATATTCTTTTCCTATCCCATACTTTAATTCTATATCCTTTAACTCTGAAGTAATTTCAAATGTTGCAATTGGCAATGCTTCTCCCTTATTAATGTATTTTACTTCAGCCGTTTTATCATAATAGTTCTCAATTGCATTTAAAATCAATTTTACAGACACACTTTCTCTTACAGCTACATTAATAGTGGTATTTGTTACATGACGGTTTAATAGACTAACCACAATATCATAGACATCTTCAACATCTATTATATTACGTTCTGCATTAGCCCAAATTACAACTGGGGTGTTGTGTTTAACGGCCGATACTAAAAAATTCATTATTGTATTTGGATTACCTTTAAATCCAACCACATTAGACACACGTAGTATTAAATACATTGTTGCTGTCTTTTTTATATAGTTTTCTAGTGCTATTTTATGCTGTACATACAAACTATCATTTACACTTGAATCTGCAATACTAACGGTACTAAAATAGACTATTTTTAAAGTTGGATATTTAGCTATTGTTTCTTTTAATAACTTAAATTCACGCTCAAAAGCCAAGAGATCTGTCTCTTTAGAATTTGACACCCCAGACGCAAATATCAACACTTTATTAGATGTTTTATACGCTTCAAATATTGTTGCTAATAAGCCAGTTCCTACTACCATTAGTTCTTACTCCTATAATATTTTATTAGATATTTTAAA
>CAJXHW010000097.1 GCA_913054565.1 uncultured Kordia sp.
AAAAAATCTGCTATTTGTTATAAAATACAAATAGCAGATTTAAAAAATTGTTTTATTTCAATTACTCGATTAACGATTTTCCAGCATAAAAATCTAACACTTTAGATTTAAACACAAAATCATATTTTGCTTTGGTTAACGATGCTTTAGCATTTACTAGCTTTGTTCGCTCCTGATCTAAATCAAACGCATTAGCCATACCAATACTAAAACGACCCTGCGTATTTTCTAAAGATAATTGTTGGGCTGCTAATGATTTTTTAGCTGCCTCGTAGGATTTCAATGCGGCTTTTACATCTAAAAAAGCGCGCTCAATATTGGTGTACAATGTAAGTTTTGCTTGCTCTAAACTCAATTTAGCTTTTTCTTCTTGTATTTTACTTTTACTTACCGACGTTTTATTTTGAAACCTTGAAAATAAAGGAACATTTAATCGTAAACTTAAATTATGTCCTTTATTATCATTCATTTGCTGAAAAAAAGAATTTGAGGAATTTAAGTTTGAAAAATTAGCCCCAGTATTAAACCCATAACTAAAACTTAATGATGGCATATAACCACTTTTAGCTATGGTTGTTCCTAACTCTGATACTTCTATAGCTTTTTCTGCTGATTTTATTTCGTTACGTTCTTTCTCTGCTATACTAAAAATTGAGTTACTATCATTATACAATAACATCGCAGATGGTTCCCCTACATCAACACTCTCTACATCAAATCCTTCTGAAGGCATTTGAAGTAATTGTGCTAAACTCAACTTTGCTAAATTTAAATTATTCTCTGCAGCAACAACCGTTTGTTCATCTCCAGCCATAGTAGCTTCAATGTTTAACAAATCACCACGAGGACTTACCCCAGAATCTACTAACTCCTCAACTCTCTTATACTGTTTTTTACTAAACTCCAATTGAAATATTGCTGTGTTTAAGTTTTCTTTATTAAACAATACATTTAAGTAACTGTTTACCACATTTAACGTGATATCATCTTTAATCCTAGCCAATTCTAACTGACTTTGCTCTAGGTTTAACTTGGATTGTTTGTACAAATTAGTCGTCCTAAACCCATTAAATACGGTTTGTGACACATTAAAACTTGCATTTGTTGAGTGAAAAGTTCTATCTACAAATGAGCCCGCAAAAAGCTCAGTTGTACCAAAACTCAAAGATTGAGATGCACTCAAACTAGCTGATGGTAAAAACTGCCCGCGAGATGACAAAACATTCTCTTCGCTAGTTAAGGTATTATACTCCGTTTGTTTTATTGAAATATTATTTTCAATTGCATGGTTTACACACTCTTCTAAAGTCCATTGCTTATCTTGTGCATAAGTATATGATGCTAAAGATAAACTTAGTGCTATTAGTATTTTTTTCATATCAATGTTACAAATGCTTATTAATTTTCTTCTTCGTTATCTTTTGAAGCTTTGTTCCAAACTTTAATTTTATCTCCATCTTTTAACCCCTCTAAAATCTCTACATTAATTCCATCCGAAATACCAAGAGTTACATCAACTTTCTCAAATTTCTGATCTTCTTTTTCTATTTCTACAAATGGCTTTTCTGTTAATCTGTCAAACTGTAATAATGATTCTTTTATTGAAAATACTGAGTCTTTCTTTTCTAATTCAATTTCTGCATTAGCACTATACCCTGCTCTCACATACGTATCGTCATCTATAGTTACATCGGCCTTAATAGTGAATTGAACAGCACCTGACTCCTCTTTCCCCTTTGGAGCCACAAAGGTTAATTTAGCAGGAAATTCTTTCTTTTCAATAGCTCCCAACTTTACCATTATTTCTCTACCTTCTTTTAATTTTCCTACCTCAGCCTCATCAACTTTCCCTTCAAAAATCATTTTACTCATGTCTGCAATAGTAGCAATAGTTGTGCCAGCATTAAAATTATTACTTTCAATAACCTGATTTCCTTCACGAACAGGAATTTCTAAAATTGTCCCAGAAATCTGAGCAATAATATTAGTGTTAGCTGAAGATTCAGAACCAGCTACAGCTCCTTTTTTGATAATTTGAAAATCGGTTTGACTTTGATTTAAACTTTGTCTGGCTTGGTTATACGTTAATTCACTATTTTCAAAATCTTGTTTAGAAATAACACCTTTTTCAAATAATGCTTTATTACGGTCATATACCACTTTAGAATTGTCAAAAGACAATCTAGCTGAACGTACTCTACTTTGAGCACTTGCCAAATTTTGCGCATTAGGCACAACTCTAATTTTAGCTAACAATTGTCCTTTTTTAACCAAATCACCTTCTTCTACAAGAATTTCAGAAACAATACCAGATATTTGAGGCTTTACTTCAATCTCTTCTTCCGGATTAACCTTTCCGGTTGCTACAGTTTTAGTTGTAATACTTGCCTTAAATGGTTGTTCAGTTTTGTACTCTACAGATGCTTTTGAATTTTTATCTGCAAAAAATTTCATTACAATTACTGACAAAACAAGTCCATCTACTGCTAATGCTATTTTTAGTCCTTTACTCATTACTTTTAATTTTAAAACTTTTATTTGAATTGATTTCTATTATTCACTAATTTACTCTTCTCTTAATGCATCAATGGGCTTAACACTTGTGGCTTTATTTGCAGGAATTAAACCTATTAAAGTTCCTAGAATTATTAATATTCCTAAGGCAAGCCACACAACTGGTATAGACACAGATGCATTTACAAGTGCTGCATCTTCACCTTGTCCAAATGCCGCATCAATAGCCATTAATATTAATCCTCCAGAAATAATCCCCATTAAACCTGCAACTAATGTCAATAATACAGCTTCCATTACTACTTGACGTTTAATTTCAAATGGAGTGGCTCCTAAAGCCCTTCTAACTCCTATTTCTTTGGTACGTTCCTTTACTGTAATCAGCAAAATATTACCAATTGCAAAAACCCCTGCAATTAATGTGGCAATACCAACAAACCACGTTAAAAATTGCATTCCAACTAAAAATCCTGTGAATTTTTTAAATTCCTTACCTAGATTAAAACTACCAAAAGCTCTCTTGTCCTCAGGGTGTATTTTGTTTAAGGTTTTTAGCAATAACTTAGCATCCATTTCTATTTGTTTGATGTCGTATTCTGGTTTTCCAGTTAACATCATCCAACCAATATCTTCTCCCTTATTATAAATTTGTTGAAACGTTGTAAAAGGAATGTGCATATCTGACGATGGCCCCATGTTCATTGATCCTGTTTCAAACATCCCTACAACTTTAAAGTTGATACTGTTTATTTGAACAAATTGTCCAATAGCATCTTCATCCTTTTCAAACAACTGCTTGTATAAATCTTCTGATATAACAACTATTTTCTTTTTTTCATCAATATCGTTTTGATTAATGAAACGGCCATGAACCAATTTACTCTTCTGTACTTTGTCTAAAAGAGGATAGTCGCCGTTAACTCTAAAGTTTCCAGATTGAAACCCTCTAATTACAGTTGCACTTGTTTGGTTTCTTGGCACAACAAATTCTATACCCTCTACTTCTCTTTCTACAGCTTTAGCATCTTGTAGTGTTAAACGGACACTTTTCCCTTCTTGAAAACCTTTAAATGGTTTACTGGTAGATTGCCCCCAAATAAAAACACTATTTGTTGCAAAATCACCAAACAATCTGTTAAAAGAATTTTCCATTCCTCTTGCAGCTCCCAAAAGTCCAATTAGTAATAAAATACCCCACCAAACCCCAATCATAGTAATGATTGTTCTAAACTTATTCTTACTAAGACTATCATATATTTCTTGCCAAGAATCTCTATCTACTAAAAATCTAAACATACTATTCGTCTCTTAGTGCTACAATTGGTTTGATACTTGCTGCACGTTTTGCTGGTATATACCCGGCTATTGCACCTGCAACAATTAATATTATAGTGGCTGTGACTATTAAACTTGTACTCACACTTGGGTTAGTAATAAAATATTCTTTTAAACTGTCTCCTATCAACTCTAAAACACCCATACCAATTAGTAATCCAAAATACCCAGCTAATGAGGTTACCAAAATCGATTCTAACATAATCATTGTAACTATTGATTTTGGTTGGGCTCCTAAAGCTTTTCTAATCCCTAGTTCTTTGGTACGTTCTTTAACTACAAAAATCATAATGTTAGCTATTCCTACTATCCCAGCAACTAATGTTCCCATTCCAATAATGACAATTAACACTCCTAATACCGAAGTCATTTGATTGACTCCTTTTGATGCTTCAGCCATGTTTCTAACACGAACAGCACGTTGATCTCTAGGCGATACATCAAACTTATCTTTTAGTTTTTTGGTTAACAAACTGCTAAACGATAAGGCCTGATCAAAGTTCATTTCAGGATTGTAAGTCAAATTTATTTGGTCAATATAGTCGTTATTACCATAAATTCTTTGAGCAGTACTTATTGGCAAATAAATTATACGCTCTTCATTATCACCTCCATCATCACGATAAACACCGACAACTTTATATTGGATACCTCCTAAATTCACATATTTACCCAATGCGGTAGTTTTAGAAAACAAATCTTCTTCTACCAATCGGCCAATAACCATTACTTTTGATTTTTCTTGTAAATCTTTTGCTGTTATATAACGACCTTCATAAACTTGTGTTTTCTCTAAGTATTGATGATCTGGATGAACAGCTCTAACTTGATAGGTTCCTTTTTCATTTTTATATGTTGCTGGTAAGTTTTTATACACACGAGATGTTATGTACTGTACTTTATCACCAAACTCATCTTTTATATAATTGAAGTCTTCATTTTTAAATTGGATATATCTACCAGACTTGAATCCTCTATATGGCTTAGTTGTTCTTCCTGACTGTACAAATATTGAATTTTGAGCATCGTCTTTAAAAAAGCTATTAAAGGTGTTTTCTAAACCGTTGGCTATACCAAAAAGTAAGGTAAATAGTAAAATGGCAAATGCCACTGTAAACCCAGAAAGCATGCTTCTAAGTTTGTTTTTACTGATACTCTGAAATATTTCTCTCCAAAGATCTAAATCAAACATATTGTGAAGCTCTTACTTGGTTTATAAATTTATCTTCTAATATCACTCCATCTTTTAACCTTACCACACGTTTACACATGTTAGCAATATCTTCTTCATGGGTTACAATTAATATGGTTTTTCCTTCATCGTTTAACTCTTGAATGAAGTCCATTATTTCATAAGAAGTTGTTGTATCTAGTGCTCCTGTAGGTTCATCTGCTAACAATAATTTTGGGTCTGCTGCTAATGCTCTTGCAATTGCCACACGTTGCTTTTGCCCTCCAGACAATTCATTAGGTAAATGCTTAGCCCAGTCTTTTAAACCTACTTTTTCTAAATGAAATAGCGCTTTTTCCTGACGTTCTTTTCGCCCAACACCTTGATAATACAAAGGCAAAGACACGTTTTCAACAGCATTTTTGTAATTAATTAGGTTAAAGGATTGAAAAATAAACCCTAAAAATTTATTTCTATATACTGCCGCCTTTTTCTCGTTTAGGTTTTTTATTGTTACACCATCAAGAACATATTGTCCATCATCTGCTTCATCAAGCATACCAATAATGTTTAATAATGTTGATTTACCAGAACCAGAAGATCCCATAATAGCTACCAATTCTCCTTCTTTAACAGATAAATCGATACCTTTTAAAACATGTAAACTTGAATCACCTATTGGGTAAGACTTGTGTAATTTTTTAATTTCTAACATTTGATTGATGTGCTAGTTAGTTTTAACAAATGTGATTTTATCTTCCGTTAATACAACGAAATAAAATCATTTTTGTTATTGGTTTAATTATAAGACTAGCGGAGTTGGATTTTGTTACAGATGAAGTATTAAAAAGATGTTAATTTTTCTTAATAACACCAAGTTCTTTTTATTAAGTTATTATATAACTACTTTCTATACTGTATTTTTAAATGTAATAATGGATTCATATAACTAGTTTTTTGTTTAGAAAATGGTGTTTTTGAATTATGTATCCACTCCCATTTACCTAATTTCCTTCCCCTATAATTCAACCACATTAATGGCTTTTGATCATAGGTTAAAAGCAAATTAGGATAGGTTGTATGAATTTTATTGATTTTTCGTTTAGGCTCTGGATTGATAGTTTCTATTCCAATACACAATCCAGATTTAGGAAATAAAATATTGTACTCTTTTACATTAATACAAATTCTTTGCTTTTTATTCTCCTCTGGTTTTATCAATAAAGGATAATAACTCAACAATTCTCCAGGAGCATCATTTTTAGAATCATAAGCATAAAATACAACTCGATAAAAAGTAGGATAAGCTCTAAAAGATGTTTGTGGGTTTTCACGTAAGAAAAAGACTACTTCATTAACTCTTCCTTTTCTTTTTTTAATATTTTCAATTAATACAATTCGTTCCATTCCAAATTGTACTGCAGGTGCAGATTTAAACATTTGCCTATCAATAGCCAATTTCCTAGATGTGGTATACTTCGCTTTTTTAACTTTTAAAACAACTTCATCTATCTGTTGTTTGCTTTCCACTAATTGAATATCTAAATTATTGTTAGCGGTATTTTCAAAATCTTGTAATGAAAACTTCTTTGTAGCATAGCCCATATAAGACACCAATAAACTGTCGTTTGTATTTCCTCTACTATTAAAAAAATACTCTCCTTTTTCATTAGTTGTAGTTCCAATATTTTTACTCAACAAGGTGATATT